>VGKK01000024.1 GCA_016867095.1 Candidatus Omnitrophota bacterium
TTTATGAAACGCTTAAAGTTAGCTCATAGGGGTTGCTATGGCATCAACCCTTATCAGATAAAGATAAGGCTTTATAAAAATTAGTGCTGGGTTAATTCGCGCAATAACTTACGTTACGCTTGCCGCAGAAAGCGGCATACCGACCTTTCCGATAAAGTCGGGTAACGCGCTCCGTAAGTTATGCGCTCATTAATATGCGCGCGGCAGTTTATTACAGTAATCAGGATATCCGGATAGAAGAAAGGCCCAGGCCGAAGATTGGCCCGGGCGAGCTCCTGGTGCGGGTAGAGGCAAGCGGGATTTGCGGCAGCGACGTAATGGAGTGGTACCGCAGGGACAGGGTCCCTTTAGTATTAGGCCATGAGATTAGCGGCGTGGTGGAAGAAGTTGGCGCAGGGGTAAAAAAATATAATAAAGGGGACCGGGTAGCCTGCGCGCACCATGTCCCTTGCGGAAAGTGCCACTATTGCCTGAGCGGCCATGAGACGGTTTGCGATACCTTACGCCGGACCAATTTTGACCCCGGCGGATTTTGCGCGTCCTTGCGCCTTGCGGAAATTAACACGGCAAAGGGCGTTTATCTTTTGCCGGAAAAGGTCTCTTTTGAAGAGGCTACTTTTGTTGAACCCCTGGCCTGTATTTTGCGCGGCCAGCGCTTAGCCGGCGGGGTAAAGGATAAATGCGTCCTGGTTATCGGCAGCGGCATTGCCGGAATTCTGCATATAATTCTTGCCCGGCATTCGGGGGCAGCTAGGATTGTGGCCACGGATATTAATCCCTGCCGTTTAGAGGCAGCTAAAAAATTCGGCGCGGGCCTGGGCGTAAACGCCAAAGAATATTCGCCGCAAGTATTAACGGGATTAAATCAGCAGCGGTTGGCGGATTTAGTGATTATCACCAGCGGCGCGCCCTCCGCGATTACGCAAGGCCTGGAATCCGTGGAGCGCGGCGGGACTGTCCTGTTCTTTGCTCCGGTAGAGAATAACATTGCCGTTTCTATCCCTTTTAACAAATTATTCTGGCGCCAGGAAATTACCCTTACCAACGCTTATGCCGGCAGCCCGCAGGATTACCAGCAGGCCCTGGATTTAATTGCCGGCGGCAAGCTGAATATATCCAAAATGATTACCCATCGCCTGGGTTTAGCCGAAACAGGCGCGGGTTTTAAGTTAGTGGCAGAGGCAAAAGAGTCGCTGAAGGTTATCATATTTCCACAAAAATAGGAGGGTTTAAGATGGATTGGGGAATGAAAAACAGGATGGGCAGGATATTTAAAGAAGACGGCCACAGCGTTATGCTGGCTTTGGACCACGGTTATTTTCTGGGCCCGGTCAGCCGGCTGGAAGACCCGCAGAAGACCATTGAGCCGTTAATCCCCTATGTGGATTCGTTAATGCTGACCCGAGGGATCCTGCGTAATTGCATTAACGCCAAATACAATATTCCGGTTATCTTGCGGGCCTCCGGCGGCAATAGCATCCTGGACGAAGACTTATCCCGCGAAGCAATTACGCTTTCTCTGCAGGAGGCGGTGCGGCTTAATGCCTGCGCAGTGGCTTTATCTATTTATGTGGGGGCGCCGCACCAGCACCAGACCCTGGTGAACCTGGCTAGCCTTATTAACGAGGCGGAAAATTACGGCATCCCGGTATTGGCAGTTACCGCCGTGGGCAAAGAATTGGAAAAACGCGACGCCAAATACCTTTCTTTAGCCTGCCGCATTGCCGCGGAATTAGGCGCGCGCGCCGTAAAGACTTACTATTGCGAAGATTTTCATAAGATAGTAGAATCCTGCCCTGTCCCCGTAGTGATCGCCGGCGGGCCGAAAATGAAAAGCGAGCTGGATGTTTTAGAGATTGCCTATAACGCCATAGCGCGAGGGGCAAAAGGCGTGGATATGGGCAGGAATATCTGGCAGTCAAGATGGCCTAAGGCTATGGCTTCGGCTATTCGCAGCATCGTTCACGAGAAGGCTTCCTACAAAAAGGCCAGCGAGCTATTTGAGAGTTTAAAAGATAAGGAGAAATAAAGGCAGGCGGGAAAGTTAAGTTAATGACCGCTTTTTACGTTCGCGCAGGATTGCCAGGACCGGCGCAAAATCCATAAAATCCACTTTTTTTAATTTTATCCCCACCCTGTTATAGGCATCAGCCGTCCCGCTATTTGACCAAGCCACAGTTCCCTTGGTGCGCAGGGGTTCAGCGTTATCCGGAAGATTTATCCATATATCCAGAGGGGTATTTTTTACCAGGGCTTTGTTTGTGATTAGGCCTATACCTTCACCGCCGATATCAATGGTAATACCGTTGCCCTGCTGATTGGCATTAAGGTCAAGGTAGCTTAAGGGGAATTCAGCGGGTAACCTCTGAAACGTCCTTTTGTCCTGTCTTTTTAAGTTTAGCATAAAGCCCCCTTTTTAAATTTAAAAAAAAGCCACAGTTTCCCACCGTGGCTTTTTTCTGTTACAAAAGAAACATAGCATAGTTTTTCTTAAATTGCAAGAGAAATATTCCCTTAACCTTTGTGTTCGTAAGAGCTTTTATCCCTGGTAGAATTTCCTTGACAGGGGTGTCCATTCCCCTATATAATAGCTTTGATTTAAATAGTAAAATTTTACTATATAAGTGAGGCCATAAGTTATGGAGTTTGTTGTCAGATAGCATTAACGACATAACTTATCTGGCCGAACTTACCCAGCACTAATTTTATACAACGCTTAAAGTTAGCTTATAAGGGTTGTGTTGGCATCAGCCCCTATGAGATAGAGATAAGGCTTTATAAAAATTAGTGCTGGGTTAATTCGCGCAGATAACTTACGTTCGCTAACGCTCCGTAAGTTATGCGCTCATTTAATGGATATCGTCACTTTACTTGAGGCGCAAGCCAGAAAATACGCGGATAAACCCGCGATTATTTTTAAAAACGAAAGCATTTCCTTTCGCCAATTAAAAGAGCGTTGCTTTAATTTAGCAAGCAGCTTGGCTAATGCGGGCATAGGGAGGGGCGACCGAGTTGCCTTATACCTGCCCAATTGTCCGGAGTATGTCTATAGTTATTTAGCGATTTGGTGCATTGGCGCGACTGCCGTGCCTTTGGACTTTATGCTGACTGAAGATGAGTTGGCTTCTTGCCTTAGCCATTGCCAGGCCAGGATGTTCATTGCCAGGCCCAAGCCGCATATTTCTTTGGCCGGATTAAAAGAGAAATGTCCGGCCCTGGAAAAAATTATTTCTTTAGAAGGGCTATTGGCCGACAAAACCAAGGCATTTGCCGCCAATGATATTGCCAACAAAGATTACGCCTGTATCTTTTATACTTCCGGTTCAACCGGCAGGCCCAAAGGGGTTTTGTGCAATTACCTGCAGCTGGCTGCTCCGCCCAAGGCCATGGCCTATTTTGTAAATTTCGGCGAAAAGGACACGGCCTTATGCGCGGCCTTGCCGTTTTCGCATATAGGGGGGCTGGTTTCCATACAAGGCGTGGTATTTTTAGGAGCCACGCTTGTCTTGATGGAGCGCTTTATCCCCGTTGATTTTTTAAAGCATATTGAGCAATATAAGGTTACCGGCTTATGGCTGGTGCCTTCAATGTTTTATGCCGTCTTGCAATCCAAGGAATTTGAGAGTTTTGATTTATCCAGCCTGCAATGGATAGTTTGTTTTGGCGCGCCGAGTTCCGCGGACCAGTTGCGCCGTTTCCACGGGCATTGCCCCCAAGCCGACCTGATTAACGGCTGGGGCATGACCGAGACCCAGGGGCCGGCGGTAGTTTTGCCGCGGGGTTCAAAAAAAGTAGAAAGCGTAGGCTGCCCCGCGCCCTGGATAGAAGTAAAGATCCTTGATGAAGAGGGCCGGGAGCTGGCAGCCAACCAGGTCGGCGAAATAGCGGTGCGCAGCTGGGTGGTGAGCGACGGCTATTATAAAGATGCGCAGGCTACAGCCGAAGCCTTACGTAACGGCTGGTTTCACACCGGGGATTTAGGCCGGCTGGACGCAGAGGGTTTCTTGTATATTGCCGGCAGAAAGAAAGAAATGATTAAAGTGGCGGGAGAAATTGTTTTTGAGCCGGAGGTAGAAGCCGTCATTCATAAACACAGCGACATTGCCGAAGTAGCGGTGATTGGCGTAGCGGATAAATTAAGGGGCGAGGTGCCCAAGGCATTTATTGTCTTAAAGCAGGGCAAGGCCCCGGACGAAGAAGGCCTGCGCTATTTCTGCCGCCAGCACCTGGCGCACTTTAAAATCCCGCATTATTTTGATTTTGTCAGCGCGCTGCCCAAGACCGGTTCGGGAAAAATTGATAAGGAAAGCCTGAGGGTTTAAGCTATGGAATGGGAAACTACCACGCAAAATAGATTTAAGGAAATGGTGGCCAAGATCCCGCTTTTTCACCGCCGCATCACTGAAGAGGCGGTGATCAACAGGGCTGAAGAGTATGCCAAGAAGAGGAATGCTGCGCAGGTCCAGGAGCAAGACGTCATCAGCGCCTTTTTTCTGGATGTGCCGTCCCCTTTTTACAGTATGATGGTTAGGCTATTGGAGCAAAGCGGGTTTGATTATAAAAAATACGGCTTTCCAAAAAATAAAAAATCATAAGCGATGAAAATAGCGGTCATCGGAGCCGGCGCCATCGGCAATTTAGTGGCCGGTTATTTAAAATTGGCCGGCCAGGATGCCAGCCTGGTAGGGCGCCGCTCTGTGGTCAAGGAGATACAGGCTAACGGCCTGCGCATTTCCGGGGTAAGAGGCGATTTTAAGGTTGCCATTCCCGCGGCGGAAAAATTACTTTTTGCGCCTGAATTGGTAATTTTAGCCACTAAGACCCAGGACATTGCCGCGGCCTTGAAAGACAATTTAGCTTTAGCTAAAGGCGCGGCAATATTGACTACGCAAAACGGCGTGGCCGCGGATAAGATTGTTGCCGGGTTCGTGGATAAAGAAGATATTATCAGCAGCATCGTTATGTTTGGGGCGACTTCTTTAGAGCCGGCTAAAGTAGTGCATAATTTTGAAGGCAGCTGGATTATCAGCGCGCCATTGCCGGGAAATGCCGCCGAGGCCGGCAAAATAAAGGATGTCTTAAATAAGGTATTTCCGGTTAAAGTCTGCGGGAAGATTTTGGGGATGAAATACTTGAAAATTTTCGTTAATGCCAATAATTGCATCCCGGCGATATTGGGCATAAGTATGCAGGAGGCCTTTGGCGATATCAATACCAGCCGCGTCAGTATCGCTATTTGGAAGGAAGGCTTGGAGATTATCCGCCGCTCGGCAATAGAGCTGGAGTCCTTACCCGATTTTCCTTTAGAGCGCCTTGTCAAATTATCTTCTCTGCCGGCGCAGGAGGCGGCGCAGGTATTTTCCGGGATTATGTTGAATTTAAGTAAAGTCCCCCTCTACGGCTCAATACTGCAGAGCATCAAAAGAAAAAGGCCGTCGGAAATAGATTATATCAACGGCGAGTTTGTGGGTTTAGCCGCAAGGCAGGGGTTGCGCGCGCCTTTAAATGAAAAGCTGGTGGAGATGGTGCATCAAGTTGAGGCAACCAGCAGGTTTTTCACGCGAGAAGAATTATTAGCCAATACAGAGGAATTATTAAGATGAGCGCGGTGAATACGCCCTTTCCTAAATTAAAACTTACCGTCAGCAAAGTTGACGGGCTTTGTTATCACGGCTATAAAATAGGGGATGAGCTGATTTTAGAGGATTTTACCCATCCCCCGGAACATTTTTGCCTGGGCCTGGCGCACGCCTTATTTCCGGTGATTTACGCCTTAAGTTTCGGCGCGTGTTTTCCATTCCGCGATAACCAGCGTTCATTGATGGTTACCTGCCCGGACGGCGGGAAATTGGAATTTAAGGCAGAGATCCTGGATAAACAGGGCAACGTACAAGTTATCCCCAAAGACCCGAATTTCTCCCGCCCAGCTATTCAAAGTGAGGGCGGGATCCCGCCCTCGTCTCAAGAACGCCTGGCGGGAAAAGGGCCGAACCCGAAAAAAATGGTCATTGAGGTAGTACGCAGTAAAGGTAAGTGCCATTACGGTTATAAAGTGGGAGATAAGTGGGAGACTAAAGGGCTGGCCTGTATCCCGGGTTTTTGCGGCGCCGCGTTTCACTGCGCGTTCCCCGCGCTCTTTGCGCTTAATTTCGGGGCGAAATTCTTCTTTATGGAAAATCCGGATTCCATTGATACGGTCACCTGCCCGGATTCAGGGAATATAGTATTTAAGGTAACGCGGATAGAAGATGTGTAATGTTGAATGTGTAATGTGTAACGCTGGTGTAATGGTTCTATGTGTAACGCAAATACTTAAGTTTTGTTTTTCCATTACACATTCTTTTGCCTTACACCCACATTACACGTTACACTTTACACATTACACAATAGTATAATGGCTAAAAAACGAGTGGTAATTACAGGTATCGGCACGATTTCTCCTAACGGCATCGGCAAGGCCAATGTTTGGAACGCGATGTCCGGCGGGGTTTCGGCGGTAAGGCGGGTGGATAGTTTTGATATCTCCGTGTTTAATACCAAGATTGCCGCAGAGGTAAGGAATTTTGACCCTTTTAAAGGGGGGCTGACCCATGAGGAAGCGATGCGTATGGACCGTTATGTGCAATTTGCCGTGGTGGCCGCGGATATGGCGTTAAGGGATAGCGGTTTAGATGTGCGCAAAATTGATTGCCGGCGCGCCGGCGTGTGTTTGGCTAACGCTATTTGCGGCACAAAATATATGGAGGAAGAGTTTGCCCTGGTTACCGAAGACGGCAAGCGGCCCATTGACCCGGCCAAGGTCAGGCCTGACCTCTATGATGCCGCGATGTTTAATACGCCCTCAATAGAGATCTCCGCCAGGCACGGGTTTAAGGGCATCTCCAGCACGCTTTCTACCGGTTGCACTGCCGGGACAGATTCTTTGGGTTTCGGCTTAGAGTCAATTCAGGACGGAGAGCACGATATTATGGTTTGCGGCGCATCAGAGGCGCCGATTACCCCGATTACCTTCGGGGCGTTTGATGTGGTCAGTGTCTTAGCGGTGGAAAACGAGCATCCGGAAATGGCCTCCCGGCCGTTTGATAATAAGCGCAATGGTTTTGTTTTATCTGAAGGAGCGGGGATATTAATTTTAGAGGAACTGGGCCACGCCTTAAAACGTAATGCCCCTATTTATGCCGAGGTCATTGGCTTCGGCACCAGTTGTAACGCCTACCATATGACCGACCTTCCCGCGGACGGCGCGGCAATGACAGAATGCATTAACCTGGCCTTAAAAGACGCCGGGATAAAGCCCGCGGAAATAGATTACATCAATGCCCACGGTTCTTCTACGCGGATGAACGACATCTTTGAGACCAACGCCTATAAGAGCGTATTCGGCGATTACGCCTATCAGCTGCCGATTAGTTCTTTAAAGTCAATGATCGGCCACCCCCTGGCCGCGGCCAACGCCATAGAATTGACCGTGGTGGCGATGATTTTTGAAAAGAACATCCTTCCTCCCACCATCAACCAGGAGGAAAAGGACCCCTTGTGCGACTTGGATTATATTCCTAACCAGGCCAGGGCCAAAAAAGTAAATATGATTTTAAAGACCAGCAGCGGTTTTTCCGGCATACATTCGTCGCTCGTATTAAGGAGGTTTTTAAAATAGATGGATAAGATTGCGGTTACAGGGATTGGAGTAGTAGCGCCTTCGGGCATTGGCAAACGTCAATTTTGGGCGAACATTAAGGCCGGCAGGTCCTTTATTAAAGAGATTACCCGTTTTGATTCTTCGCTGTATCCTTCTCATATCGCCGGGCAAGTTGACGATTTGGAAAAATACAGCCATGTTACCGAGCGGCTCTTAAAAAAGATTGACGCCTTCTCGCATATGGCGTTAGTCGCCTCGGAATTTGCCCTGCAGGACGCCGGTATTGACATCAAAAAAGAAGACCCGAATTTAGTCGGCATATTTTTAGGTAACGCCATCGGCGGGTGGTTATACGCCGAGACCGAGCTGCGCGATTTATACATAGAGGGCCGCGAAGGAGTCTCTCCTTATATGGCCTCGGCCTGGTTTCCGGCTGCGCCCCAAGGCCAGGTTTCCATTTATTACGGGATAAAGGGTTTTAGTAAAACAGTGGTCGCTGACCGGGCCGGCTCTCTGATGGCTATCGGTTACGGCCGCAAGGTGCTGGATAAAGATAAACTGAATATGATTCTTGCCGGCGGTATGGAGGCGCCGGTGACGCCTTACGCGCTTTTATGCTGCAATACCTACGGCACGCTTTCTCAAAATAATTCCCAGCCGCAGGCAGCTTACCGGCCTTTTGATAGAGGCCGCAGCGGCTGCGTTATCGGCGAAGGCGCAGGCGTTGTGGTGATGGAGCCAATAGAGCGGGCTAAAAAAAGAAACGCGAGTATTTGCGCCTATATCTCCGGATATGGCGCTACCTGCGACGGCGTGGACAGGATTCACCCGGCAAAAGACGGCCACGAATTGGCGCGCGCAATTAAAATGGCGCTGGACGACGCCGGGATTAATCCGCAGGAAATTGATTATATCAGCCTGGATGGCCTGGCAGTGGATATCTGGGATGATTCTGAAATCGCCGCGCTCCAGGAAGTTTTTGGCAGGCGCCTGAAAGATATTCCGCTCAGCTGCCCGAAATCCATGTTCGGTAATTTGCTGGGGGCAAGCGGCGCCATGGATCTGGTCATCACCATCCTGGCTATGGAACATAAGTTGTTGCCGCCGACCATCAATTTGGAAGATGCGGCAATCAAAGGTTTAAATTATGTAACAGGCGAATCCCGCCACCGCGAGGTGAATAAGGCGTTAATCATTTCCCGCGGAAGGGGAGGGATAAATTCAGCGCTGGTTATAGAGAAATCCTAAAATAATATAAATTACAATACACAAATTACAAACAAATTACAAATCCAAATTACCGAATGACCAAAAGAACCATTTCGGTTTTGGTCATTTGAATTTTGGCATTTGTTATTGTTTGTGATTTGGAATTTGTGATTTGGGATTTAAAACGGAGGGTGCAATGAAGATCTTATTTGTAATGCCCAAGGTCGGCGCCTGGGCCACACACGGAATACACAAGTCGCCGAATCAGCTTTACGCGCATTGGGCCAGCTATGCCCGCGAGCGCGGATACAATGACGTCGCGGTTATTGACGGCAGGGGCAATGAAATACCTATGGAGCAATTAATTGAACAGGTTAAATCCGCCAATCCCGATATCGTGGTAATGGGCGAGCAGATACACGGCTATGCCGGTTATGGAGTCTTGCGCCACTTTAAGGAGGCGGCCGAGAAGATAAAACAGGCGTTGCCGCAGGTAAAAATTATCCTGGGCGGCCTGTGGTATTCGGCTATGCCGGTGCCGACGCTGGAAGAGAATCCGGCGGTAGATTTTGTGGTGATGGGCGAGGAAGAAAGCTTCGGGGATTTAATTGAGGCCATAGATAAAAAGAAGGATTTAAAAGATGTGGGCGGGGTTACCGCGCGCATTGACGGAAAAATTGTTATGGGCCCGCACAAGCAGCTCTTGGCCGACCTGGACAAGCTGCCGCTGCCGGCCTACGACCTGTTTCCGATGGATAAATATGTCGGCCATACCCATTGGAAGCCGTTTGTGGATATGATTACTTCCCGGGGCTGCCCCTCTGCCTGCACCTTTTGCTATGAGTGGGACCAGTTTGACCCGCGTTCTCCTTCGGACTTTTTAAAATGGCGGGCGAAGTCGCCCGAACGGGTCATTGAAGAGCTGGAATTACTGCATAAAAAATACGGCGTAAAGGTCGTGGTTATCCAAGATGATAATTTTAACGTGGACGCCAAGAGGGTCCAGAGATTTTGCGAATTAAAGAAACAAAAGAATATCCCGGTCAAGTGGGTGTCGCTGGGGCGGGCCGTAGATTGGGTGAATTGCGAAAAAATCCTGCCGTTGATGAAAGAAACCGGACTTTTTATGGGCGTGTTCGGGATTGAAGTGACGACCCAGGATGAACTAAAGAGGATCGCCAAAGGAACGACCATTGACCAGATTAAAAAAACCATAGAAATTTTACGTAAAAATGATATCGCCATTGTCGCGGATATTATGATCGGCTTTGATTACGATACCGAGGCGATCATCAAGCAGAGGTTTGAATTCGCCGACCAGGTTGACCCGGATGTCTTATGGATCGGCTATGTTACTCCGGCGCCGAATTCCCCGATGTGGAGGATTGCCTTAAAGAAAAATTGGATTGACCCTAAAAAGGTTGATTTCAACACCTGGGATTTCTTACATCCGGTTATCCCCACTGAGCATTTATCCATTGAGGAATTGGGCCGCTTAGGCGCCTGGTGTATGCGGGAATTCTTTTCCAAGCCCGGGAGGATTAACCGGATTATGGAGAGTAACTTTGATATATTGGCAAAGCTTTGTTTCCAGGATGTCATGTCCGGCGTAGGCAAATGGGAAGCCGGAGCGGTAAAGGGCGAGGTGCATGTCTAGCCGGCGCTTTAAGATTTAGAAAGAGGAGGAAAGATGGAGATAAAAGATAAAATAAAAGATGTTTTAGCCGGTTCCTTAAAGGTAAAACCGGAAGAACTTAAGGAAGGGCTGTCGCTGGAAGGCGGTATCGGCGTGGATTCCACGGAGATGGTGGAGGCTGTGATTGCCCTGGAAAAGGCCTTTCAGGTAAAATTAGCCCAAAAGGAAGTTACTAAATTCTCCACGCTGAATGATATTGAAAAGGTAATTTCCTCTAAAGTCAATAAGTCATGAAGATTATAGATTTAAGCCTGCCTATAGACGATAAAGCCTTTGAAGTGCATAAAGTGGCTATTGAGCGTATCAGCCATAAGGCCGGCGTGGAAAAATTTAACCGGGTGATGGCGGGTAAGGCCCTGGCAGGTAAATTAAAATATTATTTAGGCAGGCGCATTATAAAAAAAGAAGATTTGCCCGACGAGGAATTCCTTTCCTTGGAAACCGTGCACTCTCCGGTGCATATCGGCACGCACCTGGATTATTCCTTTCATTACGGCTCGCGTTCAGAGGGCCGCCCGGCAAAGACCGCCGAGGAGATTCCGCTGGAATATTGTTACCAGGACGGCGTCAGGCTGGATTTGACCCATAAAAAACCGAATGAAACTATTACCGCCTCTGACATTACCTCTTGCCTGGAAAAGATAAACTATAAACTTAAGCCTTTGGATATCGTGTTTTTATTTACCGGCGCGGATAAATTATACGGCAGCCCCAGGTATTTCTCGGATTACCCGGGGGTGGACATTTCGGCGATTGATTACCTCCTGGACAGGGGAATAAAGATTTTCGGGGTGGACACTATGGGCATTGATCGGCCGTACCGGTTTATGTTAAAAGAGTTTTTGGAGAAAAAAGACGTAAAATACCTTTATCCCGCGCATTTTTATGGCCGTAAACGCGAATTTATCCATATTGAGCGGCTGGCGAACCTGGAGAAGCTGCCGGATTATGGCTTTAAGGTGAATTGTTTTCCTATCCGCATAAAGAATACCGGCGCGGCTTGGGCGCGCGCCGTGGCAATTGTTTGAGCGGGGCCTGCCGCGGGGCGCTTCTTGCGCTCACGCGCTACGAAGCATCCCCGCGTCACCCGCTCAAAAAATAGGCTACTTAAAGAATGGAGGCTGATATGGGGCACACTTGTAATTCTATTGTTATCAACGCGCCATACGATTTAGTCTTTGATATCTCTAACGACATCCCGCGCTGGACAGAATTATTCGGCAAGGAATATAAAAAAGCCGAGGTGGTAAAAAAAGAGGGCAATAAAATCACTTTCCGGCTGACTGACGAAGACGATAAAACCTGGCAGTCCTGGCGGCTGTTATTTAAGGATAAATATTTTACCTATGCCGAGAGGGAGGAGCCGAAATTCCCTTTTAAATATATGAAAATCACCTGGCTGTATACGCCCAAGCCCGAAGGCATGGCTTTGGCTACTGGAAGCCAAACCACGGCCTGCTGTCCTGTAGAGATGGCCTGGATTCAGCATTTTGAGATGGACGAAAAGGCCAAGTTTAGCGATAAACAGGTGGAGGGTTTTATTAATGAAGGTTCCCAGGCGAACCTGAAGATTTTTAAAGAAATTATTGAGAAAAAAGCACGGGAGGCCAGATGAACGCGCAATTATTAAAAGGGAAAACCGCGATTATTACCGGCGCCAGCCGCGGCATCGGCAAGGCCATAGCCTCCTCCTGCGCGGAGCTGGGGATTAATCTGGTCATCGCCGCCCGGCAGCGGGAACAATTAGAGGAGACCGCGGGCGAGATTGCCAAAAAATACAAGGTCCAGGTAGAGCCGGTGCCTTGCGATGTGTCAAAATTGGAAGATTTGGAAAATCTGGCGCAAAAAACCAGGGACAAATTCGGCAACATTGACATCTTAATCAATAACGCCGGAGTCTCCAGCCAGTATCCCTTTGCCGAGCAGCCGATGGAGGACATTGAGCGCCTGGCCCATACCAATTATTTGGGCTATGTGCGCCTCATCCGCCTGGTGATCAACGATATGATAAAAAATAAATCGGGAGCGATTATAAATATGGTTTCCGGCTCAACGCTTTGCGACCCCCTGCCGCGGAATTTTCTAGTTTACAGTTCGCTAAAGGTGGGCCTGCGTTCGTTCTTAAAGGGGCTGTTCTGGGAGATCCGCGACCACGGAATAAAAATCACTTCATTATTGCCCGGGGTAACCGATACAGAGCTGACCGGAAAATTAAAAGAGGTT
>VGKK01000025.1 GCA_016867095.1 Candidatus Omnitrophota bacterium
TACCTTAAAAGTTTCTTCCCCCGCTTAAAATATAGCGCCTTGGCAAAAATAGGATACCTGGCCAGGCGTAAGGCCTCCCGGTCCGCTCCCGTAGCCGTGATTTCAGCAGGTACCGCGGATATGCCGGTCGCGGAAGAGGCAGCCGTCACTTTGGAGGTAATGGGTAACCGGGTAATCAGGCTTTATGATGTGGGCGTAGCCGGCGCGCACCGGCTGATGCGGCGCCTTAAGCTTATCCGCAAGGCCAAGGTGATTATTGTGGTGGCGGGGATGGAAGGGGCTTTAGTCAGTTTAGTAAGCGGGCTGGTGAGCCAGCCGGTGATTGCGGTGCCGACCAGCTTTGGTTATGGCGCCAGCTTCAAGGGGCTGTCCGCGTTATTGACGATGTTGAACAGCTGTTCTGCGGGCGTGGCTGTAGTAAATATTGATAACGGCTTTGGCGCCGGGTATTTTGCCAGCTTGATTAATAAGTAAATTAAAAATTAAAAAATTAATGGTTCGACTCCGCTCACCATTAACCCTGAGCGAAGTCGAAGGGTTAAAATGCAAAATTGCAATTCAAAATTAAAAATTAAGATAGATTTGAAAAAGGCCGTAGATTTTCACGGCCATTTGGGGCCGTATTTGATTTTGGGAATGTTGATGGGGGAATTGGCATTAAAGAAACTTAAAGCAAAAAAACATTTCGGTATAGAGGCAATTGTAAGGGGGGCGTCTGAAAAACCCAAATCTTGCCTTATTGACGGAATACAGATTTCTGCCGGGTGCACTTATGGCAAGGGCAATATTAAAAAAATGAATGGTAGGCAAATCCAGGTTTTATTCTGTAATTTACGGAATAACGCCAAAATGAAAATTTCTTTTAAGAAGGATTTGATTAGGCGGTTGGATGGCATAAAGGGACATGTCGATTCCGAAAAGTTTGCGAGAAAGCTGGTCGGCTGCAATCCGTTAGAATTATTTCAAATTTTAAATTATAATTTTTAAAAATGGCGCTTTCCGGGCTGGATATTTATAAGTTATTGCCCAAGACTAATTGCCGCGAATGCGGGTTTGTCACCTGCCTTGCCTTTGCCATGGCCTTGGCAAAGAAGTCAATAAGCATAGATAAGTGCCCCTATTTGACCCCTGAGGCAAAGAAGGCGCTGGAAGAATCCAGTTTGCCGCCGATAAAATTGGTGACGCTCGGCACAGGAGAAAATAAACTGGAAGTTGGCAATGAAAGCGTGATGTTCCGGCACGAAGAAAAATTTCATCATCCCTGCGGGCTGGGGTTTATTATTGAAGACAGCCTTAAAGACGCCGAGATTAAGGAAAGGCTGGAGCGGATTAATAAGCTGAAGTTTGAGCGCGTGGGCCAGGCATTAAATGTAAGCCTAGCGGCGATTCGTCAAAATGGCGAGGCCAAAAGATTCCGCGAGGCAGTAAAGCTGGCGGCAGATAATACTAACTTGGCTTTAGCGTTGATGAGCAGCGATTTGGCGGCAATAAGGCCGGCTTTAGAGCTAATTAAAGAGAGGCGGCCGCTGATTTACAGCGCGGCCAAGGATAATCTTGCGGAGATGGCTAAATTAGCCAAGGAATTTAAGGCAGCGCTGGTAGTTTCCGCGCCGGAATTAGAGGCGCTTTCCGGCCTGGCTAAGGAATTAAGCAATCAGGGAGTTAATGATTTAATTTTAGAAATAGGTAAAAAATCTATCTCCGCCAGGATTTGGGATTTGACGCAGCAAAGAAGGCAGGCGCTGAAAAAATCTATTCGCAGCCTGGGCTATCCGAGCTTAGTGGTGGTTGATGAAAAAGACCCGTATGAAGAAACCATTCAGGCCGCTACTTACATTTCCAAATACGCCGGCATTGTTTTAATTAAGGGCATAGAGCCCTGGCAGGCGCTATCGCTTTTAACTTTAAGGCAGAATATCTATACTGACCCGCAGAAACCTCTGCAGATTGAGCCTAATCTTTACGCGGTGGGCCAGGCCAATGAAAAGTCTCCGGTATTGGTGACTACGAATTTCTCGCTTACTTATTATACGGTATTGGGCGAAGTAGAGGCCAGCAAAGTCCCGGCCTATGTTATCAGCGTGGATACAGAAGGAATGTCGGTATTAACTGCCTGGGCCGCGGAAAAGTTTACCCCGGAAAAAATCACGGAGGCGCTTAATAAATTCGGGGTTAAGGATAAAGTCTCGCGTACTCGCTTGATTATTCCGGGCTATGTGGCGGTCTTGAGCGGCGACCTGGAGGATAAGAGCGGCTGGCAGATACTGGTCGGCCCCAAGGAAGCCAGCGGCATCCCTTCATTCTTAAAGAACCTCTAACATTTCAAGACCCGGTCTTGCCAACCGTGGCAAGACCGGGTCTTGGTTTAGTTATGGAGAAATTCAGGGTAACCTTTTATCCGGATAATAAGGCCATAGAGATAGAGAAGGACCGGACTATACTTTCAGCGGCGGTATCGGCAGGCATATACATCAATTCTGTCTGCGGCGGCGACGGCGTCTGCGGCAGGTGCCGCGTGCGCATAAGAAAAGGCAATGCCTATATACCGGCGGACAGTATTTTAACCCCGCAGGAGAGAAGCGAGAATTTCTGCCTGGCGTGCCTGGCTACGGTGCAGAGCGATTTAGAAGTGGAAATCCCGGAGCAATCCCGGCTTGATTTTACTAAATCCGGAGAGCAGGTTTTTACGGAGACTGAAGAAGTGCAGGCGCCGCCAGGCGAGGGCCTGGGGAAAAAATTCCGCCATATGCCGCTGGCGAGAAAAGTTTATCTTAATTTATCTAAGCCCGATATGGAGGATAATATTAGCGACCTGGAGCGGCTTTACCGCCACCTGGATTTAGAGCCGTATACCGGCCTTTCCAACATCAAGCAATTAGGCGACCTTTTACGCGACGCCGAATGGCGGGTAACCGCGACCCTGGCTGACCGGGACGGTATTACTGAATTAATGTCAATAGAGGCCGGCGATACCACCCGCCGTAATTACGGAGTTTGTTTTGATATCGGCACCACCACCATCAGCGGGCAATTGGTGGATTTGAATAATAGCAAAGTCCTGGGCACAAAGGCCGCTTATAATAAACAAGCTGCTTTTGGCAGCGATATTATCAGCCGTATCATCCACGCGCAGAAGCAGGAAGGCCTGCCGGAACTGCATAATATTGTCGTGGATGCTGTTAACGAGATTATCCGCGAGCTGGTAGCGCAACATCACTTGGACTTGAATGATTTGAGCGTAATTCTGTTTGTCGGCAATACCACGATGATACACCTGTTGCTTGAGATAGATCCTTCCTATATCCGTAAGGAGCCGTATGTGCCGACGATAAATTTTGCCCCGGTTATCCGCGCCTCGGAGATAGGCATACACATAAAACCGCGGGGCCTGCTTTATTGTTTGCCGGGAGTATCCAGTTATGTGGGCGCAGATACCACCGCAGGAGTGCTTTCTACGGGTTTATACCGGCAAAAAGAACTGGGGATATTGATTGATATCGGCACCAACGGCGAGATAGCCCTGGGTAATGACGAGTTTTTAGTTTCCGCGGCAGCCAGCGCCGGGCCTGCCTTTGAAGGCAGCGGCGTGGCCTGTGGCATGCGCGCCTCCAGCGGCGCTATCCAGCGCGTTAAAATTGACCCCGAAAAAATGAATGTGGCGTATGAAACTATAGGCGGGGCAAAGCCCCTGGGTATCTGCGGTTCCGGTTATATTGACGCCTTGGCCGAAATGCTGCAATGCGGCATAATTGATAAAAGCGGAAAGCTTAAAACCGCGGATTCCCGGCGGGCGCGCGATGGCGAAAACGGCCGGGAGTTTATCCTGGTTTTTAAAGAGCAGTCTGGCAGCGGCGCCGACATAGTCATTACCGAGGCGGATATTGAAAATATAAAACGCGCCAAAGCCGCGATTTATTCGGCAACTTCGGTATTAATGCGCAAAGTAGAACTGACATTTAAACAGATAGCGCGGATTTTTATTGCCGGAGGTTTCGGCACATATTTAGATATTGAAAACGCGGTAAAAATCGGCTTATTGCCGGATATAGAGCGGAAAAAGTTCTCTTTTGTGGGAAATAGCGCGCTATCCGGGGCAAGGCAGGCGCTGGTTTCCGGCGAGGCGCTGGCAACGGCAAAAGATATCGCGCGTAAAATGACCTACATTGAATTATCCACCGAACAGCAGTATATGGACGAGTATATGGCGGCTTTATTTTTCCCGCACACGGACTTAGATAAATTTCCTAGCGTAAGATTTGTGTAATGTGTAAAGTGTAACGTGTAATGTGAGTGTAATGCAAAAGAATGTGTAATGGAAAAGCAAAATGAAGCTTTTGCATTGCACATAGAACCATTACACCAGCGTTACACGTTACACAATTAACATTACACAGAATAATTATGGGTTATATTATCGCAATAGCCGGTAAAGGCGGCACAGGAAAGACTACTATTGCCGCGCTTATCGCCAGGTTAATCAAGGAAAAGAAGTTGGGCTCGGTGCTGGCGATAGACGCTGACCCAAACAGCAATCTGGCCGTAAACTTAGGGATAGAGCCGGGCCAGACTATCGGCGGCATTATTGACGATATTGCCAGGCACCCGGACAAAATTCCCGCGGGGATGACTAAAGACCGGTTTGTGGAATACCAGGTGCATACCGCAATCAGCGAAGGCAATGGTTTTGACGTTTTGACTATGGGCCGGCCCGAAGGCCCGGGTTGTTATTGTTACGTGAATAATGTCTTAAGGGGCGCAATGGCCAAGTTAATCGCCGATTACGATTATATTGTGATTGATAATGAGGCCGGATTAGAGCATTTATCGCGGCGCACCACGCGCAGCGCCGATGCATTGGTAGTTATTTCTGATGTTACTCCTGTGGGCTTACGCTCAGCCGCAAGAATCAGCGATTTAGTCAGGGAATTAGAGATAAAGACTAAAAATAATCTTTTACTTATTAATCGTTACGCAGGTAATATTGAAAAAGAAAAGCTCAGCGCTTTTAATCTGGATTATAATCTGGATTATATAGGTAATATACCCCCTGACAGCCAGATAGAGAAGGTTAGCTTAAACGGCAATTCGCTGATGGATTTAAAGGAAGATGCCGCGGCCTTAGTTGCCTTACGTAAATTAGGAGACAGAATATGGCAGAAGTAATCTTAGAAAAATGGCAGCAGGCAGTATCGACGGTAAATATCGGCGCGACCAGAGCCGATGGCGGCAGCCGCAGTCACGTAGTTAAAGTAGGCGGTGAAAGCACGCTGCCATTTTTATTTTCGGAAGGCAGCCTCCCTAACCGGCCGGTAATTGCCTTTGAGCTTTGCGATATTGTTCCCGCTGACTGGCCGCAGGAATTGGCGAGCGCATACGGCGCCGGTTTCGGCGATCCGCTTTCCTGGGCGCAAAAGTGCGTAAAAGAATATCAGGCAAAAATTTTATGCCTCAGGCTGCAAGGGGCGCATCCTGATTTCGGCAACAAAAGCGCGGAAGAAGAGGCGGGATTGATCAGCGCATTATTAAAAAAGGTGGACGTGCCTTTGATTATTTTGGGCTGCGGGGATGACGCCAAGGATAACCTGGTGCTGCCGGCGGTTTGTCAGGCGGCTAAGGGCGAACGTTGCCTGATCGGCGAGGCGGTGCAGGATAATTATAAAACTTTAGTGGCCAGCGTCTTAGCAGACGGGCACAATATCATCGCGCAATCGCCCATTGATATCAATATCGCCAAGCAGCTGAATATTTTAATTTCCGATATGGGCCTGGCCTTGGAAAAGATTGTGATTAACCCCACTATCGGGGCTTTAGGATACGGCCTGGAATACGCGTATTCCATTATGGAGCGCAGCCGCCTGGCAGCGTTAGCCGGCGATAAAACCATGGCCTGTCCTTTTATCGCTTATGTGGGGCAGGAAGCCTGGCGCGCCAAGGAAGCCCGGGCAGAGGCCGGGCAGGGTATAATCTGGGAAATGCTTACTGCCACCGCGCTGATTCAGGCCGGAGCGGATATCCTGGTGATGCGCCATCCACTGGCCGTAGAAAAGGCGAATAATTATATAGAAGAATTAATGAGAACTAACGGGGTTTGATATGTTTATAATCGGCGAGTTAATCAACGGTATGTATCAGGATATTGCCAAGGCGATAAAGGAGAAGCATAAGGCCATTATTCAGAAATGCGCCCTGGAGCAGGTTAAGGCCGGAGCTAGCGCCCTGGATGTGAATTGCGGGCCGGCTGCGCGGGAACCGATAAATGATATACAATGGTTAGTGCAGGCAATTCAGGAAGTGACGGATAAACCCCTGGCCCTGGATTCCAGTAAGCCGCAAGTCATTGAATCAGGACTGAAAGTTATCAAAAATAAGGCTATTATTAATTCTACCACTGCCGACCCGGAGAAGCTGCAAGCCCTGGTGCCCCTGGCTAAAAAATATAATGCCAGGCTGATTGGCCTGACTATCAGCGCAAAGGGTATTCCCCAGAATAAAGACCAGCGCCTGGAACTGGCGGCAGCCATTGTCGCTCATTGCGCCGAAGAGGGATTTCCGATAGATGATTTGTATCTTGACCCGATAGTATTGCCGGTAAACGTGGCCCAGGCCCAGATGAAAGATATTTTAGAGTCTATCCGTGAATTTAAGATTATCTCTGAACCCAGCCCAAAGGCGATTGTGGGCTTAAGTAATGTCTCGCAGGGCGCTTCTGCGCGCAGCCTGGTTAACCGCACGTTTCTGGTGATGGCGCTGGCTTACGGGCTGGATGGGGCCATCCTTGACCCGCTAGATAAAGATTTAATGGACGCGGCTATAACCGCGGAATTAATTTTAAATAAGCATATCTACTGCGATTCATATTTAGAGGCATATAGAAAAAAATAATAGCTTTTACGTTCTTTGAAATTCCAAATTACAAGCACCAAATTACAAACAAATTACAATTACCAAAATTCAAATGACCGAAACCGTTTTGGTCATTTGGTAATTGGGATTTAGGATTTGTTTGTGATTTGGAATTTGTATATTGGAATTTAACCGAGAATAAAAAGTTTACTAGTAATACGAAAAATTATGGTACGTACAAAGGTATTTAGGCATATCTTTAAATTCCACGGCTTCTTTGAGAGTTTGGAGCTGGCAATAAAAGGGATTTTGTACTTATTTTTATACCACCGCAATATGCGTATTATTTTTCTCTTCGGAACGCTGGCCTTTGTTTTTGGGATTTACCTTAAGTTAAAAGGTATTGAATTAGCGGCATTATGTGTTACTATAACCTTGGTATTTATGGCGGAGATTTTTAATACGGCTATTGAGATGTTGATGGATATCCTGACTGTTAAATACCATTTGCGGATAAAGCTGGTCAAGGACATTGCCGCGGCAGTGGTGTTGTTAACCTCCTTAAATGCCGTGGCAGTAGGATATATACTTTTCGTAAAGAAGATACTTAGATAAGTAGGTGACCGATGAAGAAAATTTTAATTGTTGACGACGAAAAAGAAATACGGGATTTGCTGAAGGAAAAATTGACGCATAGCGATTATAAGGTAAAGACTGCCGCCGATGGCCAGGAGGCTTTCGCGCTCTGCAAGATTAACCCTCCGGATTTGATATTATTGGATATCGCTATGCCTCAGATGGACGGTTACGCGGTTTGCGAAAAAATAAAACAGGACCCCAAGTTAAAAGATATACCGATATTATTTTTAACCGGCAAAGACCTGGAGCCTACAGGCATTCTGGAGCGTTGTGGTGACCTGGGCGCTGCCGGCCACATCTCCAAACTTTCCACGCTGAAAGAGTTATTAGACAGGGTCAAAGAAACCATCGGATAATTATGGCGGCGTAACTCAGCCTGATAGAGTAGTCGGCTCATACCCGATTTGTCGGTGGTTTAAATCCACCCGCCGCCACTTAAATTTGCCTTTTATTCACATCTGGCAAATTTATCCCGCAGCACCTTGCCATATATGATTGGCAAGTGCACACATATTGTGTAGCCTGCGCAGAAAATTTTGAGCAAAGCGAAAAATTTTCAAGCGTATAGGCAAGGGACAAAAACCAGGGACGGCCATCTTTTAACTTAAGAACCGTCCCTGCCTATTTAGATGATTATAGAACAGGTAAAAAAAACGATTAAAAGATACCGCCTGATTGACAAGAACGATAAAATAGTCGTCGGGGTATCGGGCGGCCCGGATTCACTGGCTTTGGTTTATTTATTAGATCGCCTTAAAGGGGGGCTGGGAATTTCTTTGCATATCGCCCATCTAGACCATATGCTCAGGAAGGATTCGGCAAAAGATGCCGACTTTGTCAAAAAAATAGCGAAGAAATTGGACATACCGGTTACTGCCGCGCAGATTAACGTAAAAAAATTGGCGCAGAAGGGGTCCCTGGAGGAAATAGCCAGAAACGCGCGCCTGGGTTTCTTATTTAAGGTAGCCAAAGATATAAAGGCTAAAAAAATTGCCTTAGGCCACAACCTTGATGACCAGGCAGAGACAGTGCTGATGCGTATCGTAAGGGGCGCGGGTTTATCCGGCCTGGCCGGTATTTTGCCCAAGAGAGAGCTGGGGGGTTTTAAGGTTATCCGGCCGTTAATTGAGGTCAGGCGCCGCGATATAGAGGCGTTTTTAAAGAGGAGAAAAATTAAGCCGCGCCGGGATATTTCCAACTTGGAGGATATTTATTTTCGCAACAGGATAAGGAATAAATTGCTGCCTTTATTGGAACGGGAATACAACCGCAATATTAAGGAGGTATTAAGCAATATGGCGCAGGCTGTGGCTTTTGATTATGATTACTTGCATCAATTAGCGCTCCGGAGCTCAAAGCGCATGGGTTCCGAAGCCAGCTTAAATAAATTTTTAAGGCTGCACCCGGCAATGCAAAGGATGTTATTGCGCCTGGCTATCTTCAAGGTAAAAGGCGATACCCGCAGAATCGGCTTCCAGCATATCAAGGAACTGGAGGATTTAGTTTTAAACCGGCCAATAAATTCCATTGTAGACCTGCCCCAGGGGATATCCGCGATTAAAAAGAAAAAATCCCTCTCTTTTTACCGCAGGGTTCATTAATTAATAAACACCTTGATTTTGGGGATGGTTAATTATATAATAAAAGTTCTAAGTAAGATAGGAGTCTAAAATGGCAAATAATAAATCTTCTAAGCTTAACAAATCTAAGATGTTTAAGCGTTTTCCCTTTAGCTGGATATTCGCGATTATTATCTTTTATTTCCTGATTACTTCTTTGAATGTATCGGTCAGCGGAGTCCCGCGGGAGATTGCTTACAGCGATTTTTACAGCACCCTAAAGAACACGCCGGAAAAGATTAAGTCTGTCACCAAGACCGAGACTATTTTACAGGGGCAATTCGCGGATAACAGCAAGTTTTTTGTGAATATCCCGGAAAATGACCAGGAATTGCTTGGCCTGATGCGCCAGAATCTCAAGCATTTTGAAGTTAAGCCGCCGCGCACTTTATGGGCGAATTTATTTTATTCCCTGGGCCCGGTAATCCTTTTAATCTTTTTCTGGTGGATGATGGCCGCCAAAGGCGAGCAGCTGGGCAACAGGATTATGAGTTTCGGCAAGATGCGGCCGAAGGTGCACAGCGACAAGGAATCGGAAAGGGTCAGCTTCGCGGACGTGGCGGGCGTAGACGAGGCAAAGGAGGAGTTGCAGGAAGTCATTGAGTTTTTAAAAGACCCCAAAAGATTTCAAAAGTTAGGCGGTAAAATCCCCAAGGGCGTTTTATTGGTAGGTCCGCCGGGCTGCGGTAAGACTTTAATCGCCCGCGCTGTTGCCGGGGAAGCCGGGGTGCCTTTTTTCAGCATTTCCGGTTCGGATTTTGTGGAGATGTTTGTAGGCGTAGGCGCCAGCCGGGTGCGGGATTTATTTGAGCAGGGCCGGCGCGCCGCAAAAATTTCCGGCAAGGGAGCGATTATTTTTATTGATGAGATAGACGCGGTGGGGCGCCTGCGTTTTTCCGGCATTGGCGGAGGCCACGATGAACGGGAGCAGACCCTGAACGCGCTTTTAGTGGAGATGGACGGATTTGATACGCAGCAGGGATTGATTCTGATCGCCGCCACTAACCGGCCGGATACCTTAGACCCGGCGATTTTACGGCCGGGCAGGTTTGACCGGACCATCATTGTGAATTTACCGGACATTAAAGGCAGGGAGGCAATTCTTAAAGTGCATACGCGTAAGATTAAACTTTCTCCTGCGCTGGATTTTTCTTCACTGGCCAGCCAGACCCCGGGTTTTTCCGGCGCTGACCTGGCCAATCTCTGTAATGAGGCCGCGCTCCTGGCGGCAAGGTATAATAAGGACGTGGTAGAGATGATTGATTTTGAAAAATCAATAGAGAGAGTGCTAATGGGGCCGGAAAAGAAGAGCCACATTATGTCCAAAAAGGAGAAGGAAATTACCGCGCTGCATGAATCAGGGCACGCCTTGCTTTCCCTGCTTTTACCCGAGGTAAACCCTTTAAAGAAGGTTTCCATAATCCCGCGCGGCCTGGCCGGCGGTTATACTTTTACCCCGCCCCTTGAAGACAGGCACTATTGGACAAAAAGAGAATTAATCGCCGAGATTACGATGATGCTGGGCGGCAGGGCCTCCGAGGAGATTAATTTAAACGAGGTAACCACAGGCGCGCAAAGCGACCTGGAGGCGGCTACCCAGATGGCCCGCCGGATGGTCACCCAGTTCGGCATGTCTGAGAAATTAGGCCACATTACCCTGGGCAAAAGAGAGGGTTTGATTTTTCTGGGCCGCGATATCATGGAAGAAAGGAATTATAGCGACGATACCGCCCGCCTGATTGACGAAGAGGTAAAAAGGATTGTGGATGAGGCCTATACCAAAGCCAAGGACATGCTCCGGCAGAACCAGGACAAACTAAAGATTCTTTCCGGCGCGCTTCTGGAGAAAGAAGTTTTAGACGGGGAAGAAGTCAAGCGCATGCTGGGCATAAATAAAAAAGATGTCGTATGATTCATATTCTCGGAGCGCCTGATCAAAAAGAATTGACCCGGCAAATGCGCCGGATTAAGGTTGACCCTTACGGGATTAAAATTATGCTCCCCAAGGCGCTGGCGTATCCGGTGAAGATAAGCGCGCTTTCTAATATCGCGGCCAATATTTTAAAACAGGAGATGCTTTCTTTGGGCGGCGATGTGGCTATAGCAAGAGGCGCCCTGACCGGAAAGTCCCAAAAAACAGATTGCCTTTTAATCGGAAACCTGGCGCAGTTTAGCCGCCTCAATGAAAAACTGAACCGCCAGCCCTTTGGTTTAAACAGGTTGGCCGCCGGCTTATCCGCGGCGTTAGGTAATTATCAAAAAGATAAATTCAGCCTGGAGCTGGGCAGCCATAGATTAAACTTAAGCAGGCGGACCAATATTATGGGCATCCTGAATCTTACGCCGGATTCGTTTAGCGCAGACGGGCTGTATCCGTCATGCGTAGATAAAGCGGTTAAAATTTCCGCAAATATGGTTAAGGACGGGGCGGATATTATTGACGTGGGCGGCCAGTCCAGCCGTCCCGGCGCCCGGCCCGTATCCATCAAAGAGGAATTGGCCAGGATTGTCCCGATAATAAAAGTCTTAAGCAAAAGAATAAAAGCGCCGATATCCATTGATACTTATAAACCGGAAGTTGCCAAAGCCGCGCTGGATAATGGCGCGGTGATGGTTAACGACATCACGGCCCTAAGAAACCCTAAAATGGCCAAACTGATTGCCCGGTATAAAGCGGCAGTAGTTTTAATGCATATGAAAGGTAACCCCTTGACTATGCAAAAAAATCCCGCGTACGTATCATTAATTGACGAAATTATAGAATACCTGGATAAGGCCATTGCCATAGCCGCAGGCGCGGGTATTGACCGGGAAAAGATTATTGTTGACCCTGGAATCGGTTTTGGCAAGGCCTTAAGGCACAATTTGGAAATACTCAAGGAGCTAAGGCAGCTTAAGGTTTTGGGCCGGCCGATATTAGTCGGCCCGTCGCGAAAGTCTTTTATTGGAAAGATATTAAACCTGGAGCCGCAGGAAAGAGTTTTCGGCAGCGTCTCCAGTTGTGTTTTGGCGGCGGAGAACGGCGCGGATATGGTCAGGGTGCATGATGTTAAAGCGGTAAAACAGGCGCTGAAAATTATAGATAGGGTAAACAAATGAGCATCGCAGGTATTTTACTCGTCTGGAAGCCGGTAATTGAGATAGCTATACTTTGGTTTGTCATCTACCATATTATGCTCTTTTTTGAAGGGACGCGCGCCATACAGGTCTTACGCGGAATAACCATTCTTTTAGTCGCCTTTTTCTTATTCCAGCAATTAAATCTTCAGAT
>VGKK01000026.1 GCA_016867095.1 Candidatus Omnitrophota bacterium
GCCGACGATGCTTGTGCCTCCTGTTATGGCAGCGCCTGCGCTTACGCCCGCGCCAACTCTGCCTGCTGCGCCTGCGCCTGTACCTGTGTTGCCTTTGCCTCCCGCGCCCAAGCCCGCGCCTGCGCCAATTCCACCTGCGCCTGAAATCCCCAGGCCTGACTTCTCCGGAGCATATTCGCAGGCAATATTAAGCCAACCGCCTTCTTTTATCGGCGCCTTACCTCTGCTTGAGCTTCCAGCTAGAATAACTGCAGAGCAGCTTAGAGACGCCTTTTCCACCACGATAACTCCGGCCCTGATTACTCCTGAAGAATTTCTCGGCGCCTATTCTTTAAGAAGCCTGCCCCGGTTAATTGATTTTAGCGGGGCAACCTCAGAGGCAAAGCTAATCAGCCCGGTTTCCTTCAAAGAAGCCGCCTCAACCGCGGTCTCATTGCCGGCTGCCAAGCCGGAATATTTTACCGCGGCAACTGGCGGCGTCAAATTACCCACAGTTATAGAACGGAAAACATTTGACCAAATAACCATCCGGCCTAACTTATCCGCGCTCTTAAGCAAAGAAGCGCTGAAAGAAACTTATTCAGTAATATTCCTGCCGCTGGAGGGCCTTTTCCAGGGAGCTTCCGCCTCATTAAAGATACCCGTAACAATTAAACTGCGGGAGTTTTTAGGCGCGACCTCAACCGCTATCCTGATGCAGCAAGATATATTCAAAGGAATTATCTCCTGGGTAAAATTACCGGCGTCAATATCGGAAGTCTCCTTTGGCGGGGCCAGCGCATCGCGCATCCTGGCCCAGCCGCTTACGCTGGGCGCCTTTTCCGGCGCATCCAGCTCAGTACTATTCTCCTGGTCTGTCGCTGAAAAAGATTTTGAATCTGCAATCTCAAGTAAAAATCTGCCTGTTCCGGTAAGCCCGCGGGTATTTCAAGAGGCAATTGGCGCAGGCGGCCTAAAAGTAATGTTCCCCCTTGGCCAAAAGATTGTCCCCGCCTCTGGCCAGGTGGGCATTCCCTTGGGAGTGGAAAAACAGATTATGCAGCCCACTGTCCAAGAGGAAGAAGAATAATTAGTCACAAGTTATAGGTCACAAGTCACAAGTAAAAATATGGGGGAGCAGGGTTACAAAAAGCTAATTGTGTGGCAAAAAGCAGATAATTTAGCGTATAAAATTTACGTTGTAGCTAAGGGATTTCCTAAAGATGAATTATATGGTATAACTTCACAATTGAGGAGAGCGGCATTATCAGTCCCTGCCAATTTGGTTGAAGGTTCAAGCAGGCAAGGGAAAGCTGAATTAAAACAATTTGCCAATATTGCTTTGGGTTCATTAGCAGAAACTGAGTATTTACTGGATTTTTCCTTAAAAATAGGCTATCTAAAAGAAGGTGACCATAAGTCACTGCAAGACTTATGCGCAGAAGTCGGCCGTCTTCTCTGGAAATTCTATAAAAGTTTTTAACTTGTGACTTAAGACTTGTGACTTAAAAACCTATATATATGCCTATAAATAAACCCCTATCTATCATTATTTTAACTCTTATTTTAGCGGGGCTATTATTTCTTGGCCTGCGCCAGTTCCGTCTTGACGAGGCAATACACTGGAAGATTTACGAAAACCTGCTGAAACTGGAGCTGGTTTTACGGCCGCCGCCGGAAAAGATAAAAGACATTCTTTTAGTGACCATCGACAACCCCACCCTAAACCACGCCAAGAACCGCTGGCCTTTCCCGCGTTCCGAGTTTGCCCGCGTAATAGATAACCTGCGCAATGCCAAAGCAAAAGTAATCGCCTTTGACTTTGTCTTTGCAGGCAAATCCACTCCCCAGGACGATGCCTGCCTAAAATCAGCTCTTCAGAAGGCCAAGGTGGTGATGGCCAGCGCAATTGATAATGACGGCATAGTAGAAGTCTTCACTCTCCCTGATTTAACCAGCCATATTCCCAGCGGCTTTACCACCAAACTGCAGGATAGAGACGGCCTCATCCGGCGCAACCTCACGTACTTGGTAAACGAAAAACACCCCTCCTCGGGCCTGCTCTCTTGGGAGATGCAGATACTAAAATCGGCCGAGGATATTGACATCCATACTCTAAAGACGGTAAACTCCGCGGTTTATTTCCAGAGCCGCCGGGGCAGGCGATGGAAAATCCCCGTAGACCGAAAGACAAATTCTTTTTTGATACATTTCCGCGGCCATACTAAGGATTTTAACCGCATCTCTTTTTACCGCATCCTGAATAATGATTTTGATGCGGCAAAGGTAAAAGATAAAATTGTCCTGATCGGCCCGGCCTCCACGCTCCTCGGCGACCTGCACTCTACTCCTATCGGCTGGCTGCCCGGCCTGACGCTTAATGCCAATGCCTTTCTTAACCTCTATACGCAGGATTTTATCCGGCCGCTGCCCGCTGCCTGGCAATATTTCGTTTTAATACTGGGCCTGGCCTTATCGGGTTTTGCCTTAAGCCGGCTCGGGCCGTTTCGCAGCGCCCTGTTTATTGTCGCCGAAATATCGGCATTCCTCCTGCTTAGTTATCTTTTAATTACCTGCGATTACACCTGGAATTATTCCCTGTTCCCGGTGTTAACCCTTTTCTCCGCCTTATGGGCAAGGCGGATTTATAAACTGATAGGGGGGCATCTAAAAGAGCAACATGGCCATTGATACATTACACCGCAAAATCGCAAAAGCACCGCTAAAACGCAAAAGTTTATAAATTATAACTTTGCGGCTTTGCGGTATTTAGCGGCTTTGCGGTGTCAAAGGCAGTTTTTCAGAGACATCCAAAAAATACTGGACTTAAAGTATAAATTATGTTTAAATATGGTGAGGGTCGGGAGAAAAAATAGGGGGTAGAAGTTATGCGCTTAAAAATAATAACGGCGTTACTTATAGTTGCGGTTGTATTTACGCTCGGCACATACTTTGTCCGGCCGTCTAAAAATTTCAAGCTGATTGCGGCAACTATGGCAAAAGAAGTTAATGATAAATTCAGGCCGCAGGGCATAACTGGCGTCTTTCCTGCGGAAACCGCTACGGTTTACTGCTGGTTTGAATGGATGGACGCCAAACTTGATACTTCAATTATGGCCTCTTGGCATTATACCACTGATGATATCCATATCCTTGATTATAGCTTCAATATCCCCAGAAAAGGCGGCTCAGGAAGCGTCTCGCTCTCTATGCCTCCCGGAAAAATCCTGCCTGCAGGCGCATATCGGATTGACCTAAAACACGCTAGCCGCGTCCTGAAAATGCTTACCTTCAGAATCCTGGAAAAAAGTTAGGGTTTACTATAGAAACAGGCGGGCTAAGGCCATAAATCCAATGCCGCACAAAAAGGCCAGGAACGCCAGGCTGGAGCGCGCCAGGTTACTTTGCCTGTGTATCTCAGGTATAAGGTCAGAGGTGGCAATATAAATAAACCCGCCGGCGGTAAGCGGCATAATAAAGCTGGAAAACCCCTGTAGGGAATCCGCTATAAAATATCCCCCCAGCGCGCCAATCATAGCCATAAGCGCGGAGATAAAGTTATAAACCAGGGCTTTTTGTTTGCTCAGGCCGCCGTAGATGAGCACCCCGAATTCGCCTAACTCTTGGGGTATCTCATGGAGAATAACCGCCGCCGTCGTAATAATCCCCATTTTTAGAGAAACCACAAAACTGGCGGCAATGATGACACCGTCCAGGAAGTTATGCAGGCCATCGCCGATAAGGTTCAAGTAAGTAAAGGCGTGGATACTGCATTTTTCATCATGGCAGTGCCGCCAATAGAAATACCTTTCCATTATAAAAAATAAGACTAGGCCCAGAATAAGATAATAAAAAACGCTTATCCCTTTGGATTTCTCCACGGCTTCTGGCAGGATATGCAGGAAGGCGCTGCCGATAAGCGCGCCGGCAGAAAAACCGATCAGAGAAAAAATGATTTTGTGCAGCAGTTTATCGTTTATGAAGAGGGTAAAAATGCCAACTAGCGAGATAAGGCTGACCGCGAATGTGCTCAGAAGAATCCAAGCTAAGGTCATGGAAGGAATGGCTAGGCGGTAACTTTATAAACGGTATCGCCAGGATGCGCCTTTTGCGCAAGCTTTATACCGACCGCGTCACCGGCCTTGGCTTCCTGGACTGAGGCATGTTCAATCTGCATAGAGTCTATCTTTTGCGTAAAATCCGCGCTGTGGCCTTTAATATGAATATCCTCTCCAGCCCTCAAGGTATCCGCCAGCTCAATAATACCTACGTTGATATGGCCGTAATAATGGGTGATCTTGCCGATCTCTTTTTCTTGCATGCACACCTCCGTATAATTGCGAATATCAGAGTATCGGAATATCAGAGCGAGAAAATCAGATTATTAGAATATCAGAAAACAGGTAAATTACGCGTTCTTCCTGATAATCTCGTTCTGGTAATCTGATATTCTGATGCTCGCTTTAACACATTATTACCTAAAATTGATTATAGTATGCGCTCTCAGCAAAATCAACCCCTTTTTTGTGAATATGCCAAGTTTACCCCAGGCAGGGCTTTCTGCCCTTATTCGCTTTTTTTGAGCGCCAGTTAAGCTTACCCCTGCGTTTACGCTTGCCCATCGAATCCATCCTCCTCTATAATAATATATCTTATAACTTTGACTAATTGCGAGTATCAGACTATCAGAATATCAGAGCGAGAAAATCATATTACCAGAATACTAGAAATAATGAAATTTCGCGTTTTTTCTGATACTCTGATAGTCCCGTTCTGATACTCTGATTTTCTGATAGTCGTTTTCAAGATGCTATCTTATCAATATCTATAATAACTCTTGGGGACACCTTCCCAGATATAACGCACCGCCTCGCTAATACAGATACGTATGGCCTTTTCCATCGGCGTATTGGCATAGGCGGCCAGGCCATGCCTGCCAAATAAACCGGCCATAAAGCCTCCGGCAGCCTCTGACGCCTGACCTTGAACCCGCCTGGCGGCTAAGACCTCGGAAGTAGGGGCGTCAATGATACGAATATCTAAGGCTATGTACGCCTTATTTAGCCCGCCACCTAACAACCCGCCTAAGATACCGCCTGCGGCTGCGCCGCCTCCGCCTATGCCGGCGCTGCCGCCGGCCGGCTGCGGCTCAAATTCCATAACTGCGACGCTAATGATAATGTCCGGGGTTTTATGCTTATTTTGTCGTTCTACCACATTAAAACGATCGCTGCCTGTCAACGCATCTGTCAGCATCTGGCGCAGGCCTGAGCCGATTGCGCTGTTGGCCTTGGCCGCCTCAACATCAAAGCCTGCCACGCTAATGCGCGCCTTAGGGCCGCGATAGGCTGGTAACGCTGCTGCGCCGCCAGGCGCCGGTTGCGCTGCCTGTCGCGCTGCCGCGCAACCTGCCAGGCTAGCCACTATCAAGCCATAAGCCATCACCCAGAATAATTTCCTCATTTTACTTTAACTTAACATAAAAAAACTGCGGGGTCAAGCCAATACTGACAATAGCCCTCTAATATTAGCGATAATCCGATAGGGCCTTTCTTTCTTTATCTCTGCCCTGCTGCTTGAGCCGCCGGTTATAATAACCGTTTTTATCTTGGCGCGCCGGCCAGCCTGGGCGTCAATAGACATAAAGCGCTTCTTTTGCGCTAAAAGAGAACTTCTTAATAATTTTATACAGGATTTCCGGGTAGGGCTTGCCATGCCTTAATTTGTCGGCGCAAAGAACATAGGCAAAATATTTCCTTAACTTAAGGTGCCGGATAAGAATGCCGGAGAATTTTGTGGGGCGGTTGCTGGCTACCGCAAGCCGATAGCCGCTTTTTTTAAGATAAGCCAACACCCCGGCTACGCCCGGTAATAAGCGCGACCCCTGGATGAGGGCTTTTTTATGGTGCCTGCGATAGATTAAAACCGCCTTTTTTAAGCCTTTGACAGGGACAAACGGCTTTAATAAATTCTCATCTCCCCAGCCTACGGCCCTGCGTATAGTTAGGGCTTTCTGATTCGGTAATCCCAGTTTACGCATAGTATAATTGAAGCTCGCGGTAATCGCGGGGTAAGCGTCAATTAAGGTGCCGTCTAAATCAAAAATAACCAGCTTGACGTCTTCCATTTTATAAATATAAAGGCAGGGCGCCTGCCCTGCCTTGTGGTGGAAATGGTTAAAAAATACTTAAATTAGTTTCCTGTTTCTGCTGGCGGCAAGTCTTCCCTAGCCTCCTCGGGCTTTTCTACGTTAATATTTTGGGCGATGTTTTTGCCTTCAGGGCTAAGCGTATAATCAATACTCACCGTATCCTGCGGTTTTAGCTCAAGAAGGGACTTGGCGTTCTCATAGCGGGTCTTATCGTTTACGCTAACAGCCATTTCCTTTTCCTGCTCGGTATCGTAATCAAGATATTTAAGTAAAATCTCGTTTTTCTGGATATCTACAGAAACTATATCTCCCCAGACCCACTGGCCCTGCACTTCTGGCTGGAGTTCCTGCGGCACAGCCGCGTCCTGGCTGAAAAGCTGCGCTTGCGCCATCAATATTAAAGTAGCTATGATTCCAAAAACTAAGGCTAATCTTTGTTTCATCGTCCACCTCCACGCCTACTTTATCATAGATTGAATTTCCTGTCAACCCCTTTGATAGAAGGGCACAAAAAGTAGAACAAGCCAGACTACACAAGTAGTGATAATTCCCACGGTCAGCCCCACCCAAAACCAGCGGAAAAAGGTCATACGGATACCCTTTTCTTTTTCCAATATGCCTAAGGCTACGATGTTTGCCGTTGAACCCACCAAAGTAATATTACCCCCTAAGCAACCCCCGAAAAGCAACGCCCACCAGAGAGGTTCTAGCGCCAGGCCTAATTCTTTAAAACTCTGTATAATCGGTATAAGTGCCGCGACAAGAACCACATTATCTAAAATACTGGAGCCAATCGCGCTCATCCAAAGGACTGCTCCAATAAGGGCGCCGGAACTATTTCTTACCGCCTCTAAAAGTTTTACGGCGAGCACATCGGTGGCGCCGGTATATTTTAAGGTCCCTGCCTGGGCAAAAAGCAAAAGGAAAAATAACAGCGTCCACCACTCTACGTCTTTCTCTATAAATTCGCGCGCCTTATTATGCTTCCAAATCATAATTAAGGCGGCGAAGACTAACGGCACAATCAAAAGGATAGTATTATTTTCTAGTTTCCATAATAAATCCAGGCGGTGGGAAAAAGCGATACATAAAAGGGTAGTCGCAAAAATATAAAGAGCGGTTTTAGTCTGCCTATCCGCAGGCACAGAAATTAAACGAATAAGCATCTCATTGGAGCCCAAAGCGCTTAATTGCTCATCAAATTTTTTTAAAGAACGCCTGTACCAGAATATGACTAAAAAAACCATTATTAAAAGACAGGCTATTGCCAAAGGAAAGGCCTTTACAATAAAATCCTCAAAAGTTAAACCGGATTTTGAAGCGATCAATATGCCAATGGGATTGCCCAGCACCGTACCTGCCGAGCCGATATTTGTCGCCAGGACCGAAATTATAACGTAAGGGGCCGGGTCTACCTCAAAATAATCGCAAATCTCTAATACTGCCGCTGCCATAAAAATTATTGAGGTTACCTCGTCTACCGCGCAGGCCAGTAACGCTGAAATTATAGCTATCGAAAAAACAAATTTTTTAGCTGTCAGATTGCGGATACGGATAATTAAACTCACGACCCAGGCAAAAAACCCGCATCCTTCAATAATCCGATAATCACCATCATCCCGACTAAGAAAAGAATTATCTCTAAAGAAGAGAATTTAACCAGGTGGTCCAGGTCTATTACGCGCGAGGCTAATAAAACCGCCGTCCCTAAAAAGGCGAAGCTTAAACGAAAATCCCAGAAAAATAACGTCCCCAGTATAGAAACACTGAATATAGCGATTGATAAAGCCTGCTGCGTATTTAAACTAACTATTCTTACGCCCCAGTACAGAAGAAGCGATATTGAAACTAATAGGACAAACTTTAATGATAAATTTTTCATAAATTCTTTATACGTTCGCCCCGCCTTTGGCGAGGCTTTTAGTATTTCGCGCAAAAGAGACCACGTTGGCTTATAGCCCGTGGAGTTTCATTCTTCAAACAGGGCCTTTACTATGTCCTGCCGCGCTACGATACCTACTACCATCTTCTCTTTATTCAAAACAGGCACGCGCCTGGCCTTCTGTGTCAGCATAACACGGGCAACCTCGCAAAGCGTTGAGTCTTCATCCGCCGTGATTACATCGCGGCGCATTATATCTTTTACTTTCAGCGAGCCGAACGCCGCCACCTTTTGCTTAACCGCCTTGGGGTTCTCTTGATAAGTAAACCTGCCTACTTTATTTAAATAGCTTGGCAGGACTGCCCCTAAAGCCTCTTTTTCGGTAAACATCCCCACTAATTTGTTCTTATCATCAATTACCGGCAGGCCGCTAATCTTCATCTTAAACAAAAGCCCCAGGGCGTCTTTGGCAAAATTATCAGGCTGGACGCTGGCCACGACTTTGGTCATTATCTCTTTTACCTTCATATTTTTCGCCTCCTGATTTCTCTTTTTTATTCAATTATACCTGAAAACAAAGCGGCTGTAAAGTTATCCTTAATGCAAAGGGGTTAATCGCCGCGATTAACCCCTTGCCTTATAACCTTAAAAACCCTCTCTTTAACTTATTCCTTGGCAATAGCTAAAGTAATTATGCCTGCCAAAATCAGGAATAAACCCAGGCAGCCTTTAATGACCGTAAAAAGGTCCTGTTTCCAAGCTATAATTGCCAACACACCGAAAGCCAAAAATACTAATCCCAAAATAACCTTAAAAATAGTAGAAATTACTCTTTTGGCATCTCCCTGCTGTTTTACCTCTTCTGTCATCACACACCTCCTTAATGAGTAGATGATTTATGGAGCCCGCCGAAAGCGGCGACATAAATCATAGGCACAAAGTGCCGTCTACGAATTAATCCCGACGAATAAGCCAAAATTGTCGGAAGAGAATTTTGGCTTATTATATGAGTCGGGATAAGTTCAGGGCTTCATTTGAGTTTTCCATCTGCGATGAATCCACCCCCATTGACTGGGATAGTGGCGTATATAAGACTCAATAATACTGGTTAATCTCTGTATATTTAGGAATACAGTCTCCTGGCTGGTTTTGCCCTCTTCCAGCTCCAAGGCCGGCTCAATGATAATCTTATGGGTATCATCCTTCTGCCTGACGATAAAACAGGGCAGGATTACGGCTCCTGTCCGTTGCGCCAGAATCACCGGGCCGGTTGCCGTAGCCGCTTTTACGCCGAAAAAATCCACAAACACGCCGCCGGTACCGAAATTCTGGTCTATGGGAATAAAAAGCAACTCATTATTCCTCAGGCTGCGAATGGAATTCTCTACGCAGGCCTGGCGGGGCTGGCTGTATATAGTATTTATCTTGAATCGTTCGCGTTTGGCCAGGAACAATTTTTCTACCCGGCTATCCCGCATCGGGCGCATTATCCCGGCGGTAGGATAACCTTCCATAGCCAGGCGAGCTAACATTATGGGAAAATTGCCAAAATGCCCGCTGACCAGGATTGCACCCCTGCCCTTATCCAGCGCGGCAGAGAGCCTTTCTTTGCCGGCTATCTGCACGCGCTCCTTTAAGAGCTGCGGCCGCTGGCCCAAAAAAAGCATCTCCACGCCGCTCTTAGCCATAAAGACAAAACACTGCCTGGCAATTTCTTCTATTTCCTGTCTGGATTTACTCCGGCCAAAGGCAATGGCCAGGCTTTCCAAGGCAATCCTTCTTTGCTTGCGGGCAAAGGCATATGCTAACTTAGCAATACCTTCGGCAAAGCCGTAAAGCCAGCTCCCCGGAAGGGCATTGACTATCAAAGAGCAAAAAATTAATCCTAACCACCCAAAAAATCGACCGATACCTTTACGTACCTTCTTGGAATCCATTATCTTTAAGTAAAGAGGCTATAGCAGGGAAGCCGGAAAATGCAAGCAAAAAATCGGGTGGGCCGACTACCTATCTAAATATTTATGCAAAAATCTTAAATCCGGCCTGGCTATGTCTACAAACTCCGCTCCTACTTCATAGCATTCATCATCAAAAATTTCTTTTACCCGCGTGACCTTGGCAACGGCATTAATAACCCGGGGAATGTATTTAAGGCTGAGCTGAATCCTTACGATAGAACCAAGGGGCAGGAAATGGTCGGAAATAAATCTTAATCCGCCCGCGCTTAAGTCCGCGCTAATCTTTCTTTTGCTTTTATAATCAGGCGCTGCGCTATAAGTAATAACACACTGCTCGCTTATCCGGCTAAACTTCCTTTTCTCTTGCGTCATAAGTAACTTAAGAAAAAGCCAGGCCTATAGCCACCGGCAAGATATGCGCGTATTGTTTCGCGTCTTCGGCGCTGATAGAGGGAGAAAGCTTCATCCCCAGTATCGGGTCCCAGATATCTATCTTTAAATCCTGGATGCCGGCCAAAAAGTCCACTAAAACTTTAATTTTCGAGCCGCCGCCGCTTAAATATAAACGGCTGACTTTTTTCTCCAGGTTTCTCTCGCAATATTCAAATGATAAAGACAGCTCATTCAAAAGATTATTGAATGCGGGCTTTATTGCTTCGGCTATTTCCTTGATTTTGTCCTCCGGAGGAGAATAAGCAAAATCCTGGGCCCGGCCAAGGTCAATGCTCATTTTGTCCGCGATGGTCTGAAAAACATCGCGTTCTCCAGTCTCAATATCGCGGGAAAAATAAGGCACGTCATCTTCCATAACCACCAATTTACTCAGGTGATAACCGATATCCAGGAGCGCTACCGGACTATTGGGCGCCGGCAGGGCGCCTAAAAAGGCGTCCATTAAGGCAAAGGCGTCAAGATTAATCAACTGGGGCTCCAGCCCCGCGTCTCTGACTAATTTAATCCGCTCCTGGATAAAGTGCCGCTCCGCGCCCACAAGCAGTACAAGCATCTGGTTGTTGGCTAAATTAGCCAATATATGGTAATCAATAATGGAGTTTTCCCTCTTAAAAGGTACGTATCTTTCCAGCTCAAAGTCCAAAGATTGAGCCAGGTCTTTCTCCTGCATCAGGGGCAGGATAATATAATGCATGATTATATTCGGCCCGCATACGGAAATATTTACCTTCTTGGAATCCGCGGCCACCTCTTTACAGGCCTCTTTAATCGCCCTGATTACGTTCTCGGGCGTGCCGGCGTCTTTTACCGGGACAACCGCAAAGCTAAGCATCTTTTCCTTGCCAAAATTTTTCTTTTTTATCTGGGCTATTTTGACGCTAAAATTTCCGATATCCAGCCCAAGGCGGGTATGCGCGGAAATAGGGCTGCCTTTTAATAAATCGCTTAATTGCATTTTATTTTCCGGCGGTAGTCTTTTTATCTGCGGCAGAAGTAGCGGCCTGGCCTGAAGAAACTTTCAAGAATTTTTGATAATATTCGTCTGCGGCCTTCTGGTCTTTTAAACCATTGGCATAAATCATCGCGACATTATAGTAAATTTCCTTATCCTGGGGCAGGCCCTTAATTGCCTTCTGATATTCCGCGATGGCCTCTTTATAGCGGCGCTCCTGGCTTAAAAGATAACCCAGATTAAAATAATTATCCTTATCCTGGGGGTCATACTGCAGGGCTTTCTTATACTCCGCGACGGCCTCTTTTGTCCTGCCCTGCATACCATAGGCGAACCCTAAATTGGAATGGATAATTTTATCAAAATTCTCCCCCTGCGGGCCAACCGCTGCCGGCCGCCTGAGATACCTGGCCTGCCAATTAAACGCCGCCTCTAAAATCGCCTTCTCTTTTTCTAAAGCGGCGGCAGTATCGCGCAAAACGGCTATCTGCTTTTTTAAGTTATTTTTCTCCGCGTCCTGGACAGCGGTTTTATCGACGCCCAACTTTGCTTCTTTTGTTTTCAACTGCTGGACCTGTTTTTTAAGTTCCTGCGCCTCTTTATCTTTATTCTGCAATGCCAGGGCAACTTTATTTTTTTCTTTTTCTAAAGCGGTTATTTTAGCGGTCAGGGCGCTTACCTGGGCCTTGGCCTGGTCTTTTTCTTGGCCCTTAGCCAGGCTAAATTTCGGCGCCAAACACAACAGAAGGCAGCCGGATACGATAAAATATTTTCTAAATATAAGCATCTTTCTCCCTCTATTTAGCGGATGAAGGAGGCCTTAAAGAAAAAGGCGCAGCCCCCTTAAATAAGGAAACCTTCTTTTTCCCGTCTTTCATCTCGTTAATTGTCCCCAGCT
>VGKK01000027.1 GCA_016867095.1 Candidatus Omnitrophota bacterium
AAGAACCAAGATATACGCCTTTTGGCCAGACCATCCGCACCTACTTCAGCGGCGGGATAAATATTCTTGCAGAGCCCACCGGAACGATAGCCGGTCAAGGACCGATAGATAATGAAGATATGCCACACTACCTTGCCGCCGTAGATGCCGATTTCCCTGACCGCCATGCTCCCTGGAGCGAAGCTCAAGTGGATATGCGATTCCATAAAGTACCGGATCGTAGATTTGAGGGCGCAGATCCTCCTACTCATCGGAAGCGCTTATTAAGGCGTATTTTTCCAGAGGAACGTGATAGGCGAGAAGCATTAAACAAAGCAGAACTATTTCAGTCGGAAGTAGAAGCCATATTTAAACAAACCTATAAAATTATACCTCCCATCGGCATCCCTTGTTATAAGTTAGCCAGTAATATTATGAGACATGGAAGGGGCGGCGAAATAAACGTATTTACCGTTGTGGAAACGGACGGTACGATAAAAATAGAAGTGATTTGCACTGATAATGGGGATGGCATGGATAATCCTGATGAGTTCTTAAAGAATAGTTTACGTGCTCACCGGCAGTTTATCATCAGTGGAGTATTAAATGCGGAAAATTTACCGTTGGGAGGTCGCGGTTTTAGGAATATTATTATTTATCCCGACAGCGTCATTATTGAAAGTAGGGGCAGAAGATGGGAAAAAATAAATAGGGGAGAATCCGATCTTGTGTTAAAACATACCGGTGATTCTGGGGTTAGGGCGGGCACTAAAATATCCTTAGGATGGAGATTGAAAGGTGCTCCTGCGGATCGCCTGTCCGTCTCTCCGCCTGCCTCGTCCGCTGATAGTAGAGGCGAACGGCCGTTCGCCCCTGCATGGTCGGCCGATCATTCTACGGCGCCCATCCCTCCAGCCGCTCCTCCTGCGGCGCCAATGGATCCCCAAAATGGCAAAGGGCTTGGGCCGTCGGCTATGGGAGGCATAGACTTACGCCGGTTGCCTGCGGTTACCCAGTCGATGGCAGAGCAGAGGTTATCTCCGCAGATCCGCTCCGCGGATCTAAACGCGGGGACGATCCGCCAAGACTTGGAACAAGAGCGGATCGAGATCAAGCGCCTGCTTGGCGCAGGCATTATGCCCGCGTCCGAACGGATCAAGGAATACGCCCAGGCCGCGCTGGCAGGCGGCGCAAGAGAGATAGACAAAGTTATCGCCTGCATTATGGATATGCTCAGGATGGAAGAGGAGCGCTGCTGCCACACCGAGCCGGAATTGAAGGAAATGCTTGTGGCGCTGGAGGCCGATAGCTTTTAGCAAAATAAAATGCTACTTGCTATTAAAATATGGTATAATATAAAAAACAAGGGGAGATATATGCCTACTCGTAAAAAAATAATAAAAATTTTGCAGAAAGAATCGCCCAAACTGAAAAAAGATTTTGGCATAAAGAAAATCGCCTTATTCGGATCGTTCGCAAATAACACTCAACGAAAAAACAGCGATGTTGACATTATAGTTGAGCTAGAGCGGCCGATCGGGCTTAAATTTTTTGATTTAGCCGAATATCTGGAGAAGGCATTAAATAAGAAAATTGATATTCTGACGGTAGACGCCTTAAAGGCAATAAGGATAAAAAAAGTTATCCGTTCTATCAAACAAGAACTGTTATATGTCTAAAAGAGGCGATTTTGAATTGATCTGTGATATTAAAGAAGCTGTCGAGCGTATAAAGGGGTATATCGCCGGTATTGATTTTAAGAAATTTCTCGGTGATGCCAAGACTCAGGATGCTGTGGTGCGCAATCTTGAAATAATCGGCGAAGCGGCAAAAAATCTATCCGCCGCATTCAAAAAAGATCATACTGAAATACCGTGGAAGAAAATTTCCGGAATGCGCGACAGGCTTATACACCATTACTTTGGAGTTAATCTTGATATTGTCTGGAGTATAGTAAGAGACGATCTGCCCGCCTTAATCACTGAAATAAATAGGATTAAATTCCAAAAATAATTTTTAATCGTCGATCAAATCAGGGCCTGTTCTCAACTCAGAAGATAGAGGAGAATCAATGCTACCCCACCGAGCCAGCATTGAAAGATATGCTTACGACGCTAGTAGTTTCATGCATACTATTGACACCGGTTTAATTATGTGCTATATTTAGTCTGTCAACCAGGAAATATAAAGCCACGGCTTTCTCTTGAAAATGAAGGGGAGTAATGGCGGTTAACATTGAGGAAAAGAGGTCTTTCCCGCGCCTGAAGTTCCGCGCTAATTTACGCTACCAGGTAAGAGGCAAGCCTGATTTTACCGATACAGTAAGCGATGATATTAGTTTGGGCGGAATAAGCTTTGTTAACAGCAAATTTATGACTCCGGCGAATGTCCTGATGATGGAAATCAACTTATTATCCCGTATCTTAAGGCCGGTAGCAAAGTTGGCATGGTCGGAGCCGATACCGCATTCCAACCGGTACCGCTGCGGCACGGAATTTATAGAATTTGACCCGGAAGAAGAAAATTATCTAAAAGACTTTTTAAGCATGCAAATGGGAAGGTTATAAATATGGCTGCTGAAGAAAAAAAAGCGCCCGCGCCCCAGGAGGCGCCGGTAAAAGAAGAACAGACTAACTGCCTGGCCTGTAATAAGCCGATTAAAAAGGTAAAACGGTATTACCGTGACGGCAAATTTTACTGCAATAAGAAGTGCTGGCGCACTTATATAGAAAAAACTAAACAAGAGAAAAAATAATGAAACGTAACGCCGAAAGAAGGCAATACCCCCGGATAAGGCAACATCTCCCCTTAAAAATAGCGGTTAACGGCTATGACTTTGCCACCACTACCGAAGATATAAGCTGTGTCGGCGCTTATTGCCGCATAGATAAATACGTGCCGCCGTTCACTAAAATCCTGGTAAAATTAAGCCTGCCTGTCGCGGCCAACAGAAAAAATAATAACGGCAACGTGGAATGTAACGGCGTAATCGTCCGGACCGAAGACGAAAAAAAAGGCGGCTTTAATATCGCCGTATTCTTTAACCAAATTAAAGATAACCAGCGGCAAAAAATATCCCGGTATATAAACCAGCTCTTACCCCAAGATTCCTCTTTTGTCTCTCTCTAAATAGCGCCTGTCCATGGGGCAAATAAAAAAATACCATCCGGTAAAATTAATCATCGGTTTTATTTTTCAGGACGAAGCTGTATTCAATAAAGCCAAAACCATTTTAGAAAGGCGCTTTGGCAGAATAGACTTTGAAAGCCAAACCTTTGCCTTTAACCATACCGCCTATTATGAAAAAGAGCTGGGCAAAGACTTAAAGAGAAAATTCATCACTTTTCAAAGGCTCATCCCGGCGCAAAACCTGCCGCAGATAAAAATAAAAACCAACAAAATAGAGCGTAAATTATCCCCGCGTAACCGCCGCCTGATTAATATTGACCCGGGCTACCTGGACCTTTCCAAACTTATCCTGGCCACAACCAAGGATTACCGCCACCGGATTTATCTCAATAAAGGCATCTACGCGGAGGCAACGCTTTTTTACCAGGATAAAAATTTCCAGCCCTGGGAATGGACTTATCCGGATTACAAAAGCGCGGAATACCTCAGCGCCTTCAATGAAATAAGAGACATTTACGCCCAACAGATGAAAGCTATAAATTTAGCGTCTTGAAAGCGAATATCAGAAGACTAGAGTATCAGAACGAGAATATCAGAGTATTAGAGTATCAGAAAAAAAGACGGAATTCTTCTTCCTCTGGTATTCTGATAATCTGATTTTCTCGCTCTGATATTCCGATACTCTGATAATCGTATTTAAAGGATTCAAAATGCGCCCCACATATTTAGAACCTCACCATAACGGCAACCTCAACCGCTTGGGTGAAGAAACCTTGAAGAAACTACAATCCTGCGCTATCTGCCCGCGCCAGTGTAAAGTCAACCGCCTAAAAAATGAACTGGGCTTTTGTAAAACCGGCGCCTTGGCCAGAGTGCATTCCTACCTGCCGCACCACGGAGAGGAACCGCCCATCTCAGGAACGCGCGGCTCAGGCACAATTTTCTTTGCCCGCTGCAATATGGCCTGCGTGTACTGCCAAAACTATGAATTCAGCCAGACAGGAGAGGGAAGAGAGGTAAGCTCTGCCGAGCTGGCGGATTTTATGCTGGAGTTGCAAAACCTGGGCTGCCACAATATAAATCTGGTTACGCCCACACACGTAATGCCGCAGATACTCCAGGCATTAAACATCGCGGCAGGTAAAGGCCTGAAAATCCCCCTGGTCTATAATACCAGCGGCTATGAATTGCCGGAAACAATTAAATTGTTAGATGGCGTCGTGGATATATACCTGGCAGATATGCGCTATGCCGGCGAAGAAATGGCGGCTAAATATTCCTGCGCCAACGATTATGTCAAATATAACCGGCAGTCGCTCAAAGAAATACACCGGCAAGTCGGCATTGCCAAAATCAACAATAAAGGTATAATAGAAAGAGGGCTGGTCATCAGGCACCTGGTCCTGCCCAACAACATCTCCGGCACCGCGCAGGCAATGGCCTTTGTCGCTAATGAACTTTCTCCGGACACCTACATCAGCCTGATGAGCCAATACGCGCCTTATTATAAGGCAGCGCAATTTAAAGAAATCTGCCGGCGTATCAGCCGCCAGGAATACGCGGACGCCAAAAAGATAATGGATAAATACGGCCTGCATAACGGCTGGACCCAGGAAGCGCACGGTTTAGAGAGTTTTGCCGGTATAAATATAAAACCGATACACAGATAAAGGAGGGACATTGAAATATATAATCTTTATCTTATTGTTTATCCAGCTTTCCTGCGCCAATACTGCCAACAGCCTCTACGAAGATGTCTTGCGGGACATAGAGGCAGGGAGTATTGATTTTGCTTTTATGAAATTAAATAATTATCTGCGGGACTATCCCAATTCCCCCGAGGCACCGGAAATAAAATTCGCGCTTATTGAATACTATTTCCAGACCGATAATTACCGCGGCGCCATTGACCTTTTTACCGATTATCTCATAGGCTACCCTGAGGAAAAAAATCACATCTTTGCCCAGGCCATCCTCTACCGGATACTCCTTGAATATAACGGCGAATCCGAGCTCATTGCCGAGCTCAAAGAGCGATTTTTCTCCAAGCCTATCTTTAACATATTCTCCGGGGCAAAAATTAAAACCTACAAGTCCATTTTAAACAATAACTATAAAATCGCGGATTCCGCCAGTGAAATAGTTATCTACAAGAATAACAAGCCATTTATCAAGGTTTCGCCCCAATGAAAACCAGGAAGCGCCGGCAAAAAAAGGGATTCCTCAGTTTATTTTATGAGAAACTCTTCAAGATTAACGATACGCCGCAGAAAATCGCTCTTGGCCTGGGCCTGGGGATTTTCCTGGGGATTTTGCCCGGCACCGGGCCGGTGGCAGCTCTAACTTTAGCCTTTATCCTGCGGGTAAACCGCGCCAGCGCTTTATTGGGCAGCCTGCTGGTAAATACGTGGCTCAGCATCGTAACTTTTCCCTTGTCGCTGAGGCTCGGTTCTGCTATAATGCAACAACGGTGGCAGGATGTTTACGCCAACTGGCAGTTTCTCTTACAAAACGGCCACTGGTCTGTTCTATTAAAATTATCGGTTTTAAAAATAATCTTTCCGGTGATAGTGGGCTACGCGGCAGTTGCCTTTATCCTGGGCATAGTGGCCTGCTTAACCGCGCTAATGGTGCTAAAATATGCAAATAAAAGCGGAATTCACTTTCCCGGCGCAGCTAAAAGATGAAGCGGTAATTTGCAACCTCTGCAAACAATTTGATATTATTGTCAGCATAATAGAGGCTTCTTTTTCCACGGATACCGGCTGGGCAATACTGGTTCTAAAGGGCCAGGAAAAAGAGGTGCAAAAAGCCCTGGATTACCTCACAGGTAAAGGCGTAGAGTTTGACAATCTGCAAAAATCTACCTAAATTTAAGTAACCCCTAATCCCCGCATCCGCCTAAAACCCTAAAAAATCCCTGTTAGATTTGGCCTCCTTCTACGTCTATTGTGGTAGAGAGGAGGAGGTATGGATAAGAGCTTGACAAGGCGGATTTATGTAATACAATTGTCTATACAATAAACTGGAATCCAACAAAGAGCCGGCGGCTTAAACGGATAAGGTGAGCTTCATTTGAAGAATTATTTGAGGGCGAATTGCTGGATATTCGTATGAAAAAGCTTAAGCTAACCAAAGAAGAACAATGGTTTGAAGACCACGCAGAAGAATTCGTTCCGGTAAGCAGAGAAGAGTTTAATAAGATTAAAGAGGCTATTGAACGCAGGAAAAAAGATACTGTCCTAAGCATACGCGTGAACAGTTATGACTTAGAGCATATTAAGCAAAAGGCGCAGAAATTAGGGGTTAAATACCAAACCCTTATCTCCGAGTTCCTGCATAAACTAGCCAGCGCATAGGTAGAATCACCCCATTGACAAACCCCTGCCACCAGGCGTAGAATAGTAGATATTGACAAGGAGACAATTAGGGTGTATAAATATATTGTAAATTGGGTGGTATGTTTCGAAGGGGGAACTGCCACGTTTCCCGATATGTTCATTCGTAGCGGTCGGGATCCCGACAAAAGAGAAAATGCAGGTCGGGAAAAATAATTAAAACCTTCGCTTGCAAAGGCGGAGGTTTTTTGTTTATAGGATAAAATTAACCATGCAGAAAACAAGAAGCCATTTTATTTATCAGGATGAAAGCGGAATAGTCGGTACCACGGGAAAGTTCATCGTTGGCCTTCTATTCATAAAAGATAGAGAACCTCTTTATGAAATTATCAAAAGAATAAGACAAAAACATAATTATTGGAGCGAATTCCATTTTAAAGAAATACATTATTTTTCTTCAAAGCGTTCTCGGGTTGCCTGTGAAGTTTTGGATGAAATACTAAGAGAACATATCTACTTCCGCGCATTAGCAGTTTCAAATGAAAAATTAGAATTGAGGTATTTTGACGACGACATTAAGAAAACGGGGGATTTGAGTAAAAAGCAAATCAGCGTAGCTAAATCTAGGGGAATGTTCCGGGCTTATAATTTCTTTACCAAAGAGCTGCTTTTAGAAAACACAAACATATTAAATGAAGCGGTTGTCTATTTAGATAAAAAAGTCAGGATGAGAGACGACAATATCTGTGAATACATTAAACGGGAGATAAATTTAAGCACTAAACGAAATACTATAAAGGTTGTTGAGCCAAGAGATTCTAAAAAGATGATTTGATTGGTATTGCGGATTTAGTATTAGGCGCGGTTAATTATGGCTTAAAAAAGGGTCAAAATCCGATGAAATTAGCTGTGGTAAGGGTAGTTAAGCAATATATCGGAAAGAAAATCCGTTTTAGAGAATGGGTTTTCAAATAAAAATGGCTGTACTTCCTAATTTTGTTAGGGTCTCGAAAAGAGAACCCGTTTCGGTCATACAGCCACTATTAAGTTTAACCTATAGTATTTCATTTGTCAAGCAAAAAATGGACAAAAAATGGACAAAAGTGAACAAAATACAGTCAAGAATCTGATCCTGCAGTGCCTAAAAATGGGCCCAAAAGCAGCTAAAATCCAAGGCAATTCTCCAGAATAGAAGGGGGGATTGCCGTTTTTTTATCTGATTCTCGACGCGGTACGTCGAGAATTAAGCTGGACGCATTATCGTATCCTAATTCCTAATGCGTATTAAAAAGCCGCAGGCGCGTTCTTTCTATGAGGTTGAATGTGTTAAATAACTGGTCAGCCAGAGAGCTCGAACGTCAAAAAGGCTCGCTCCTTAAGCGATTTTACCTTGAATTGCTATGTGGGGGGGGTGCCTAAAACCCCCAGTTTAGGGATGACTATTACCACGCTAAATCTGCGCCTGCAAAAGGCGCTGGAACCCTATGCCTCAGAGCCCCAGGAACGCGTAAATACCTTAAAAAAAGCTAAGGAAAAAGGCATTAAAACCTGGGTGTTTTTAGGGCCGTTAATCCCCGAGTTTACCGATACCCCGGCCAATTTAGAGGCCATTTTTAGGGCTCTAAAAGGCCTGGATGAGGACTATAGTAAATTTCGCCTATTGTTCTACTTAAGGGCGAAAGCCCAAGAGTCTGCCTGCCAAGCCGGCCTGTCAGATAAAGTTAAATTCTGTTTTTAGATGTCAGGGTTAAAAAGAATAAGTAAGCCCAAGTAAGTCAAAACCGGCTTATCCACAGAGAAATATTAATATAACATAACTTATTGCGGTGTAGGGGGTTGTTCCAGCTTATCTCAATATGCCCAAGTTAACATAAGATATATTATAGGCACTTGCGCTATTATCCTTTTAGGGGTATATAGTTGGGTTTATAAGGAAAAAATTTATAAGGTTTGGTTATTGCGTAGTTCTTTTGGCGGGATTTCCCTGCTGTTTGGCTGCGTTTGTTGACGTGAACTAATTACGTAGCTTCCTCCCTGAATCTTAATTATCTTACCCTTAATCAGGGCATCGGCAATGGTTTGACGCGCCCTCCCCAGGATCCGGCTAAAGGTCTGCTGGGATACGCGCATAGATTTGGCGGCTTCTTTTTGGCTTAAGCCCTGATTATCCGCCAGGCGCACGGCCTCAAATTCATCCATTCCCAGGTTCACTTCATCGGGCCGGCCTGGCCTGCCTCTTGGGCTAAATTGGCTAATCCGGGGGTCTTGTTTAATGATACGGTACTTTTTCGGTCTACCGCGGGGACGCATTTAACGCCCTATTTATTATGAGTATCTACTCAATTATCTATCCTGTTCGCGCAGGGCAGGCATACCGCGAGGAGAAAAATTCTTATGCATCTTGCCTTCGTAGGTATAGGTGCCTATTTTAGGGCAACTCTTGGCCTGGTGCCAGATATTTCCTAAGAGGTAAATTGTCGTTAAAATTATGGCGATACAGCCGATAGCATAGCCCAGGACCCGCATCCCTTCTTCCGACCTCTCGGCAAAATAAAGCACGATATAGCCCATACATAACACAATCAGCAGCAGGGCGTTCATATTGCTAAAGAATAGCATTCCCCCTCCTTTTTTGCCCGTATTATTTTACCTGGAAAAGTTCAAATCCGGCCCTAAATTTCCGCGTCTTTGACAAGCTTGCGGTAATATTCAATACATTTATGGCAGGTTTTCTTATCTTCTTTCCATTCGGGATGGTCGCGCCGGATTAAACCCAGGAGATATTCCTCTGCCTTGATATGCGCGATACTGACAAATTCATCAATATCCCTCTCGCAAAGCTGGCATCTATATTTCATCTTATTTTTTCTTCCTTATTTCAGGCAGCTGTCTCTCCAGCAGCACACCATTTGGCCGCAAGAACCCTTGGCAGTGCCGTAGCAGTCAAAATTGCCCTCTTTACGCTGGATGGTTTTGATTAGGTCCTTTTTGGAAAACTTCCAAGTATCCTTGATACCCAGATTCCGCGCCTTTTTTTCAATTTCCGCCAGTCTCATCTCTACCTCCCTCCTTTTTCAAGGTTAAAGTTTATAGACTACATCGTGCTGCCTGACCCGGGAATCCACTAAAACGCCGATTTCCTGCCCCTTTTTAGCCTCAGTTATGGGCGCGCGGTCTATCTGCATGGAACTAATGCTCTGCGTAAAATCGGTAGTGTGGCCTTTAATTTTAATCGTATCGCCTGTTGCCAGCGGCGCCTTTAATTTTATCACTGCCGCCCTCACCTGAGAAAAATAATGCGTTACTATGCCGACAACGTTGCCCTCCTGCCTAGGTTTCTTGACCGCCGCCTTTTTGGCCCTTACCGGCCTTTTTTTCGGCGGACTCTTCTTTGCAACCCTTCTTTTTGAGGCATTCCTTTTTACGCTCTTTCTCACAGGTTTCTTTTTCTTTATTGGCATAGAGTATCACCTCCTTTAATGAGCGCATAACTTACGGACAGGTTAACCGAGCTTATTGGAAAGCTCGGTATGCCGCTTTCTGCGGCAATACCCGAGCTTATTGGAAAGCTCGGTATGCCGCTTTCTGCGGCAATACCCGAGCTTATTGGAAAGCTCGGTATGCCGCTTTCTGCGGCAAGTGTGAGTAAGTTATAAGTGCGAATTAAAGACTTATCTTATCCGCGATGTCTGATACTAAAAAAATGCGCCCATAATTTCCCATCAAGGCCTGCAGAATCCCCCATAAAGAAATCAAGATAGCTATCGCCGTGCCAAAAGTCTTAATTGCCCAGCCTAATACAGGAATAATGGAAAGGACAAAACCTGCCACCTCAAAGACAAAAAGCACCAGGCCCTGCTTGGCGTGATACAGGGCAAATTTATTGTCTTTGCGCAAAACCAGCGCGATTATACAGAGAAAGCTGATATAAGAAATTACCGCGAAGAATTTACCTTCCTGCATTTCTTCTTTTTCGTCCTGGCCGTTCATTTGGCAAAAGCCTTATTTTCTTATTTCTTGCCTATAATTTCTATTAACGAATCCATCTCGCCGTAAGGATTTATTTGGCGATGAGGGTTATTGGAGTCTTCAATCCAGTTGCCGTCAACAACAAAGCGATAACGGTACTTGCCGGCAGCCAGGTCTATTTTTTTCTTCCAGGAGCCGTTATCCTGCTGCATCCGGCTGCTATTATCCAGCCGCCAGTTGTTAAAATCCCCGGCCAGGTAAACTTCCCTTGCCTGGGGCGCGGCTATAGAAAAAACTATCTCGCTTAATCCGGAAAGCTCCTCTTTTAAAATCTCCTGCATCTTCTTTACTACGAGTTCCGGCCGGGCAACAGCGGGAGCGGAAACCGGTTTTTCCTGGGTAATAATCTCGCGGGAGAGGCTAAAGTAATCCTTGGCCCCGCGGCAGTATTTATCATAAGCTAAAATATGGCGGCCCTGGCTCTGCGCCTCTTTGAGTTTTACGTTTACGTGCACCATAGTGCCCAGGAGGTTATCCTTAAAGGTTGTCCTGATCCGCTCTAAAATCTTAAACGAATGGCGCAGCCGCGAATCAAAATTAGTCACCAGCACTTTGTAATTAACATTGTGGCCCAGCCTGTCCCTGACCAGGTTAATGATTTCAACCAGCTGCCCTAAGCCCTCCAGGGAAAAGCGGCTGGCCTCAACCGGAACGACTACTTCATTAGCTGAACGCAGGGCGTTGATGGTCAAAATCCCCAGATTAGGCGGGCAGTCAATGAGGATATAATCATAATTGCCCTTAAAACTATTCAAGACATCCCAAAGCCGCGACTCCCTGCCGATTTCTCCGGCCAGCTCCTGCTCCAGCGTGCTTAACACGATACTGGAGGCGGCCAAATCAAAATTTACGTCCACATTCTTAATGATATCCTGTAACCGCGCTCTTTTATGGGTGATTTTTGAAAGGACGTTATAGATGCTTAAATCGGAGGCGATATTTAAGCCTAAGGTCGCGTGCGCCTGAGGGTCTAAATCTATCAATAAAACTTTGCGATTATTCACCGCTAAAGACGCGGCTAAATTTATGGCTGTGGTAGTTTTGCCGCAACCCCCTTTTTGATTCGCGATAGAAATAATGCGCATCTTGTCCCCCTCCTTATTTCAGCAATTTTACATTGGCTATATACAACACGCCCCTCTTCTCTTTCGCGCCCGGGCCTTCCACCACAAAAGAAACCTCGCGCATTCTGGACCACTCGCTGATGTCCTTAAAATCGGAAAGATTTATTCTATAATCCTGCCACCTGGCGGGTATATTTTTAACGTAGATTTCGGAATTTTCCTTGAACTGGTTGGTAAACCTGACCCGCAAGGCAACCGGCTCTTTTTTATAATCCACTTTTTTTACCGAGAACCCCAAAGTCCGGAACCCGTTCAGGTCCAGCTT
>VGKK01000028.1 GCA_016867095.1 Candidatus Omnitrophota bacterium
CGCCGTGATAGGCGGCAAGATATTTTTCCGCCACCTTTTTTACCGCGCCTAGTAAAGCTTCGCCTTTAAATTCATTTTTGGCTTTTTCAATAATCTTATCATCCACATCCGTCACGTTGCGCACAAATTTAACCTGATACCCCTTATAGGCAAGATAGCGCCTGGCCACATCAAAGATATAGGCGCTGCGGGCATGGCCGATATGCGGCTCATCATAAACCGTAGGGCCGCAGACATAGATTTTTACTTCTGACTGCTGGGAAGGTTCAGGCAAGGACTCTTTCTTTCGGGTGAGGGAATTGTAAATAAAAATGGACATTTATTAAATAAATCACAAATCACAATACACAAATCACAAACAAGTTACAATACCAAATGGCCAAATTACCAAAAAATTTTTTTAGCTAAAAATGGTGTTTTGGCCATTGTGATTTTGGTATTTGGTATTGTCTGTAATTTGTGATTTGGAATTTGTAATTTTAATTTCCCCTATTTTCTAATTCTCTGACTCTCTTCTCTAGCTCTTCAATGGTCTGCATAATCGGGTCAAGCACGTGGATATGATCAAGGCTGACTTCAATTTTCTTGCCGTCCTGCTTGGTAACCCTGCCGGGGACCCCGACTACCGTAGAATTCGGCGGCACATCATTAATCACCACGGCGTTTGCGCCGATATAGGAATTATCTCCGACGGTAATATTGCCTAATACCTTGGCGCCGGTGCCGATAACCACGTTATTGCCGATAGTAGGGTGGCGCTTGCCTTTTTCCAGGCCTGTCCCGCCCAGGGTAACGCCCTGATATAAAAGTACGCCGTCGCCGATAACCGCGGTTTCGCCAATCACCACGCCCATGCCGTGGTCAATGAAAAAATCCCTGCCTATTCTTGCGCCCGGGTGTATCTCAATGCCGGTCATATGGCGGGAAAACTGGCTGATCAGGCGCGCCAGAAAGAAAAGGCGTATTGTATAGAAAAAATGCGCCTGGCGATGGTAGATTAAGGCATGCAGGCCCTGGTATAAAAGCAGCACTTCTAAAAAACTCTTGGCTGCCGGGTCTTTCTTCTGCGCGTTCCTGACTTCTCTGTAAAACAAAGCGGAAAGAATGATAATTTTTGAGGTTACTAAGAGAAAAATAACGCCCAATATTTTTAACCAGACGATCATTTGTCCTCCTTCAATGAGCGCATAACTTACGGAAGCGCGTTACCCGAGCTTATCGGAAAGTTCGGTATGCCGCTTTCTGCGGCAACACCCGAGCTTATCGGAAAGCTCGGTATGCCGCCTTCTGCGGCAAGCGCGACGTAAGTTATTTGCGCGAATTGAATCCTTGACATTTTTCCGATGAATCCAAGAGACAAAATGTCAAGGGTCAAATTCAGCCAACGAACTTATGGTACATAAGTTCGGGTTTCATTTGACCTCATATATCACAGCTACCGCGTAACAGGCAATGGCCTGCCTGCTCCCCAATTCCCCCAGGCCTTCATTGGTCTTAGCCTTTACATTTACACAAGACGAGTCAATTTGTAAAACCTGGGCTATTTTTTCCCGCATCTGTTTTTTAAAAGGCGATAATACCGGTTCCTGCGCGATGACCACGGAATCTATATTATTTATGCTATAACCTTTACTCTTTACTAAATCCGCCGTTATTTTCAATAACTCGGAGCTGGCGACATTATGGTATTTAGGATCAGTATCGGGAAAATGCTCGCCGATATCGCCTTGTGCCAGCGCGCCTAATAAGGCGTCGCAAACAGCGTGTATCAGCGCGTCGCCGTCAGAATGGCCCAAGAGGCCTTTAATATAGGGAATTTCTATCCCGCCGATAAATAACTTGCGGCCTTCCACGAGCCGGTGGATATCGTAACCAATGCCTATTCGGTGAGACATAATTACAATTTTTGAATTTTTGCTATTGCCTGCGCGATTACCAAGTCTTCGGGCGTGGTAATCTTGAGATTAAAATACGCGCCCCTTACCACAGCGACCTTTGCCCCTAATTTCTCCACTAACGCCGCGTCATCCGTAACCGGCGTATCCGCGAACCTGCGGTAGGCCTCCAGGATTAATTCTCTTTTAAATGCCTGCGGCGTCTGCGCCTCCCACAGATTATTTCTCTCCAGCGTCCTCTTAACGATTACCAAACTTGTGACTTGTGACTTGTGACCTGTGACTTCCTTTACTGTCGCCTTCACCGGCACCGCGGCAATGGCTGCGCCGTCCTTGGCTGCGGCAAAAAGCGCGGCAGATATCATTTCTCTGGTGATAAACGGCCTAGCGCCATCATGGATAAGCACCAAATCCGCGTCGGCAGGCACTGCCTTTAAGCCGTTCATTACCGAATCCTGGCGTAATCTGCCCCCCAAAACCACATCACTAATTTTATTTATCCGATATTGCCTTATCTTTGCAATAAGGCCCTTTGAGTTTGCGGGATTGGCTACCAGAATAATATTTTTAATGCCGGGGTGCGCGTTTAATGCCTCAAGGCAATAGATGATTACCGGTTTAGAATTAATTTTGTTTAGCGGCTTGGAAACTTGAGCACCAAATCTTAAGCCCGCTCCCGCGGCAAGCACTATAGCGCTGGCATGGCTCATCTTTCTAATTTAGTAAAAATCATCCTGCCTGCCTGCGTCTGTAAAACAGAGGTAACCGCCACTTTTACCTGTTGGCCGATCAGCCGGCGCGCGTCTTCTACCACGACCATTGTGCCGTCATCCAGGTATCCCACCCCCTGGTTATGTTCCTTGCCTTCCTTGATGAGTTTAATCTCCATCTGTTCGCCGGCAAAAACCACGGGTTTTAAGGCATTGGCCAGCTCATTGATATTTAACACCTTTATCCCCTGAAAGGCAGCTACGCGATTCAGGTTAAAATCCACGGTCAAAATCTTGCCCTCTAACAACTGGGCTAATTTTACGAGCTTAGCGTCCACCTCCGGGACATCGGGGAATTCTTCTTCATGCAGGCTTATATCCAACCCGGCCTCCTTCTGGATAACGTGGAGAATCTCTAAGCCCCTCCTTCCCCTCTGGCGCTTAATCGGGTCGGTGGAATCGGCAATCTGCTGCAGTTCTTTTAAAACGAACCGGGGGATAACTACTTTGCCACTTAAGAATTTTGTTTTGAATATATCCTGGATGCGGCCGTCAATAATCGCGCTGGTATCCAGGACAGTTACCTCTTCCGGCTGGTCCTGCCGCCGCAGCCGCACATAAGGAATGATGATATTGAATTCATCCTTGCCGCGCAGGCCGATGACCATGCCTAAATAACAAAATACCAAAGTCAACACCAGCTTTATCGGGCTTTCAGCAGGCACTTTTGCCAAAAGAGAAACCGCATCCCCGACGACCTTGGCCATAAATATGCCCAGGATGAGCCCGAATACGGCGCCGGAAAGCCCGCTTACCGAGACGCGGCGCATCCCCAGCTCCATAAGTATCATCACTAAAGCCGCCGCCCCGCCCAATATGCCGCCCACCAAAGACGCGTTTCCAATTTGATAGCCCACAATCGCGCTGGCAATAACAAAAAGAATACGCACTAATAGTAAATTCATTCCTGCCCTCCGTTATTTACGACATATATTATTTTAATTGCGAACATCAGAATACCAGAGTATCAGAACTGGAATATCAGATTATCAGAACATCAGAAACGCAAAAAAATCTATGCTTTTTCTGATAATCTGATCCTCTGATAATCCCGTTCTGATATTCTGATAATCAGATAATCGCTTTTAACAGATTGTTACATTCTCAATACAATATCCAGGGCCTCTCTTAAAGTGGAAACCGCGATTAATTCCATGCCTTCTTTATGATAATTCCCTAAATTTTTATGATTGTTTTTCGGCAATATACAATGCTTAAAGCCTAATTTCTCCGCCTCGTTGATGCGCAAAATAGCTTGGGACACGCTCCTTATCTCGCCTGCCAGGCCCACTTCTCCCAGAATAATCGCTTGGGGCATAATTTGCTGCTCGCGGAATGCCGAGGCTACCGCCGCGCAAACCGCCAAATCCGCTGCCGGGTCTTCCACCTTTATCCCGCCGGCTACATTCACAAATATATCTTCCGCCTCCAGGTGCAGGCCCATCCTTTTTTCTAAAACCGCCACTAACAGCGCCAGGCGGTTATAATCAAACCCCTGGGCGCGCCTGCGGGCATAGCCGAAACTGGACTTACTGACCAAAGCCTGGATTTCCACCAGGAGCGGCCGCGTCCCTTCCAAAACAGAAGTTACCACCGAGCCGGAAATATCTTTCGGCCTTTCCGATAAAAATATCTCTGAAGGATTCCTCACCTCCTCCAGGCCGTAAGCGCCCATTTCAAAGACCCCGATTTCATTGGTTGAGCCGAACCTGTTCTTTACCGCCCGTAAAATCCGGTATATGGAAAACCTGTCTCCCTCAAAATAAAGCACGGTATCCACAATGTGCTCCAGGACCCGCGGCCCGGCGAGCGTGCCTTCCTTGGTGACATGGCCGATGATAAAAACCGTGGTGCCGCTGGTCTTGGCTAATTGCGTCAGTATGCCGGCGCACTCCCTGACCTGGCTGACGCTGCCCGGCGAAGAACTGATACTCGGCTCAAAAGTAACCTGTATGGAATCAATAATTACCACATCGGGATTAATCTTTTTTATATATTCAATAATTAAAGATAGGTCGGTCTGGTTAACAATATACAGCTCTTCCGAGGCCACGCTCCCTAAACGCTTGGCCCTTAGTTTTGTCTGGCTTACTGATTCTTCGCCGCTGACATAAAGCACGGTCTTTTTTTGTTGGGTGAGCTGGTTGGATATCTGCAGGGCAATCGTGGACTTGCCGATCCCCGGGTCTCCGCCGATTAAAATAACCGAACCTGCGACTATGCCGCCCCCCAATACCCTATCCAGCTCTAAAATCTCGGTCTTCAGGCGGCTGGTCTCTTTTACCTGCACATCTCTTAATAATACCGGCTCATCTTTATACAGGGCAGTGCGTTCCTTTGTTTTTTTGGAAGGCAGGGTATAATCCTCTTCCACAAAAGAATTCCAGCTGCTGCAATCCGGGCACCTGCCCAGCCATTTGGGCGACTGATAACCGCAATTCTGGCAGGTGAATATGGTCTTTGTCTTCATAATAGTTAATACCAGTTACTATTGGTTACTAACGGAATTTTAAAAAATAATTTGTTGGTTACTAACGGTTACGTTTTTGTAACCGATAGTAACGACTAGTAACAAACCTGTTATTTTACTTGTTATTAGTAACCGTTAGTAACTTATTTTTTCTCCTTGGTCTTCCAGAATAACTTCCAGGGGTTTCTGCGCACGTCGCTTATTAATGCCTCCAGCTCATTATATATTGTATCGTTATAAAGCAGTTTGCCGAGCGTGCCTTCCTGGTTTTTTATTTTAACAATACTCTCGTCTATATTGGCAGTGATGTCTTTGGCCAGCTGGGCTACTTCATGCATGGCAATGGGGTCACTGCCGGTCAATGCGCCGCCCGGAGCCAGGGGCTGGGTATAATTATTCCCGGGCATAATCTCAATATACTTTTCCCCCAGGAGCCCCAAGGTATTTACCCAAACAGTAGAGTCAGAAGGTATCCTTACTTCCTTATTGACCCAGCCTACTATCTTGACCCGGGTTTTTTTCTCCGCCGGAAAAAAGAAAAACTTTAAGGCCTGGACCTCGCCTATATCCACGCCCGCGAACCTTACGGGCGCGCCGACCTTTACGCCGTTAACGAAATTAAAAATAAAATTAACCCGGTAACCCGAAGTCCAGTTTTTAAAATTCCCTATCAACAAGACGAAGGTCACTAAAATTACCAGGCCGACAAAGACAAACGCCCCAACTTTTAATTCCAGTTTAGTTTTGCCAAATAGCATTTTTAAGCCTCCATCGTATAATATGTTTATTTCATATTTTAATTGCGAACATCAGAATACCAGAGTATCAGAACTGGAATATCAGATTATCAGAGCATCAGAAACGCAAAAAAATCTATGCTTTTTCTGATAATCTGATCCTCTGATAATCCCGTTCTGATATTCTGATAATCAGATAATCGCTTTTAACAAATCGATCTTCCAACTACCTGAATTGCTCTAACGTCTCTGTAATCGGCCCTTGAGACAGGCCGTTAATAAACTGGTGCACTATCGGGTGAGTGGTATTCTGGATTTCCGTAGGCGTGCCCTCGGCGATAATCTTGCCCTGATAAAGCATGGCTATCCTGTCGGCAATCCTATAGGCGCTCTTCATATCGTGAGTAACCACGACAGAGGTAACCTTTAATTTATCGTGCAGGCTCCTGATGAGTTCATTAATGCTGTCGGCGGTAATCGGGTCAACGCCTGTCGTGGGCTCATCGTAAAGTATGATTTCCGGCTTGATGCAGATCGCCCTGGCTAAAGCCACGCGCTTTTTCATCCCGCCGCTTAATTCCGAGGGCATTAAGTTTTGAATGCCGCACAGCCCCACCAGACACAGGGATTCTTCTATCCTCTCCAGCAGTTCCTTGTGGTCTATGCGCTGATGTTCAATAAGGCCAAAACCTACGTTCTCGCCCACGCTCATAGAATCAAAGAGCGCCCCGCCTTGAAAAACCATGCCGATTTTCATCAAGATGCCCTCTAATTCCTTATCATTTAATTTGGAAACTTCCTGGCCATCGACAAAAACCTGGCCCTTGTCCGGTTTTAATATCCCCACGATATGTTTTAATAAAACGCTCTTTCCGCAGCCGGAGCGGCCGATAATCACCATAGTCTGGCCATCGGTTATCTTCAGGCTGGCGCCGTCTAATACGCGATGGGAATTAAAATTTTTACTTACGTTTATTATATCTATCATGGGAAGATAAAATAAAATAAGGCGGTGAAGAAGCAATCCGCCATAATAATCAGGATAAATGCCTTCACTACCGCGTTGCGGGTAGCGCTGCCCACGCCCTCTGCCCCGCCTTCCACGTTAAAGCCTTCGTAACAACTCACAAAGGCGATGAGCATGCCGAAAATCACCGTCTTAAATAAGCCGGTGAATAAATCCTTGAATAAGAGCGCGTCAAAAGTAATATTAAGGTACATCTGCGAAGAGATGCCTAATTTATGCACGCAGATTAACCAGCCTCCCATTATACCGATGATATCGGCATATAAAGTTAAAACCGGCAGCATTAAGCTTAAAGCCAGAAGGCGCGGAACCACCAGATACTTTATCGGGTTGGTAGCCAGGGTCTGCAAGGCATCCACCTGTTCGGTTACCTGCATTGAGCCGATTTCAGCGGTAATTGCCGCCCCCACCCTGCCTGCCACGACCAACGCGGTAATGACCGGGCCTAATTCTCTCACTAAAGAAAGCGCCACGATACTGGCAATATACATCTCAGAGCCCAGGCGCTGCATCAAGACCGCGGTCTGCAGGGCCATAATGATACCGATGAATAACGCGACCGTGGAAGTAATCGGCAGACTGTCTACTCCGATTTTCTTGACCTGTTCAAAGACGCGTTCGCCTTTAAGAGGCGGGACAAAGAGCCAGCGGAAAGTCTGGCCGACCAGGTTGCTTAAGCCGCCGATAAAATATAAAAATGAAATAATGCGCTTTCCGGTGTCTATGAATATTTTCTTCATCTTTAATCACGGATACACACGGATTTTTTACGGATACACGCGGATTAAAGATTTTATCCGTGTAAATCCGTTTTTTATCCGTGTTAATCCGTGCTATTCAAAAATCAGCTCTTCGTTTTTACGCAACACCCTGATCTTCGTGCCCTCCTTGAACTTCTTGGAAATTATCTCCGAGGCCAAGGGGTCCTCTAAAAACCTCTGGATAGTCCTTTTTAAGGGCCTGGCGCCGAATACCGGGTCAAAACCTTTTTCAATAAGAAATTCTTTTGCCTCCGGTGTAACTTCCAGGATTATCTCGTGCTCTTTAAGCCTGTCCGCCACAAAACCCACTTCTATCTCAATGATACGCTGCAGGTCCTCCTTAACCAGCGGGCGAAAGACTATAATATCGTCAATGCGGTTTAAAAATTCCGGCTTAAAAGTGCGCCTTACCTCCTCCAGCAGCTTATCCTTCATCTCCTGGTAGGTAACTTCTTCCTTCTGCGCTTGAAATCCCAGGGAGCCGGTTTTGCGGATTAATTCCGCGCCCACGTTAGAGGTCATAATCACCACGGTATTGCGGAAATCCACCTTGCGGCCAAAACTGTCGGTGAGCCGGCCGTCTTCAAAAACCTGCAGCAGGAGATTGAACACATCCGGATGCGCCTTTTCAATCTCGTCCAAAAGTATGACCGCGTAAGGCCTGCGCCTGACCCTTTCGGTAAGCTGGCCGCCCTCTTCATAACCCACATATCCCGGCGGAGCGCCGATTAAACGCGAGACATTGAATTTCTCCATATACTCCGACATATCCAGCTGTAAAAGCGCGTCTTCATCGCCGAACATAAATTCCGCCAGCGCGCGCGCCAATAAGGTCTTGCCCACGCCGGTGGGGCCCAAAAATATGAATGAGCCAATGGGCCTCTTAGGATCCTTGATGCCTGCGCGCGAACGCCGCACCGCGTGCGCGATAGCCAAGATTGCCTCATCCTGGCCGACGACGCGCTTATGCAATTCCTCTTCTATCTTTAATAATTTCTCGCTCTCTTTTTCCTCCAGCCTGAATATCGGGATGCCGGTCCATTGCGCAACAATCTTAGCAATATTTTCCTCGACCAGCTCCGGCCGCATCTTGTCCTTAGCCTGCGCCCATTCCTTGTTTAACTGCTCTAATTCCTGGCGGGCATTCCTCTCCTGGTCCCTTAAGGAAGCGGCCTTCTCAAAATCCTGGCTTTTAATAAAGGCCTCTTTTTCTTTTCTGATGGATTCTACTTTCTCCTCCAGCCTTTTAATATCCGGCGGGATAATCAGGACGTTCAGGCGGGCATGCGAGCCTGCCTCGTCAATTAAATCAATGGCCTTGTCCGGAAGGAACCTGCCGGTGATATAACGGTCGGATAACTTCGCCGCCGCTTCCAGCGCCTCGTCCTTGAAGGTAACGCGGTGATGCGCCTCGTATTTGTCCCGCAGGCCTTTTAATATCTCAATGGTCTGCTCCACTGTCGGCGGCTCAACCATAATCGTCTGGAACCTGCGCTCCAGGGCGGCGTCTTTCTCAATGTATTTGCGGTATTCATCCATAGTGGTGGCGCCAATACACTGCATCTCGCCGCGGGAAAGCGCGGGTTTTAAAATATTGGAGGCATCAATCGCGCCCTCGGCCGCGCCCGCGCCGACGAGCGTGTGCAGCTCGTCAATAAAAATAATCACATCCTGCGAGCGCTTAATCTCCTCCATTACCGCCTTGATTCTTTCCTCAAACTGGCCGCGGTATTTTGTCCCGGCGACCATTAACGCCAAATCCAGGACCACGATGCGCTTATTTTTTAAGACCTCGGGGACATTACCGGCGACAATTAACTGGGCCAGGCCCTCCACAATCGCGGTCTTGCCTACGCCTGCCTCGCCTAATAAAACCGGGTTATTCTTGGTGCGCCGGCTTAAAATTTGAATCACCCGCTCAATCTCGCTGTGGCGGTCAATGACCGGATCAAGTTTATTTTCCCTGGCTAACGCGGCCAGGTCTCTGCCAAAAGCGTCTAATGCCGGGGTCTTAGTTTTACCCTGCGCCGCGCCGCCCCCCTGGTTCAATCCGGGCAAAGCTGACCCCAGAAGTTCCATTATCTCGCTCCTGACGGTATTTAAATCCAGTCCCAAATTTAATAACACCTGTGAAGCCACGCCCTCGCCCTCGCGGATCAGGCCCAGCAAAAGGTGCTCGGTACCGATGTAGTTGTGGCCGAGGGAGCGCGCCTCTTCCGCGGCTAATTCCAGGGCTTTCTTGGCGCGGGGAGTAAACGGTATATCGCCGATAATCTGGGTGGTCGGCCCGGGCTGAACTAATTTTTCAATTTCCAGGCGGATATTCTCCAATGACACGCCCATCTTCTGCAATACCGCCGCGGCCACGCCCTCGCCCTCGCGGATCAACCCCAAAAGAATGTGTTCGGTGCCGATGTAATCGTGATTAAAACGCCTGGCCTCCTCTTTAGCTAAAATGATTACCTTTCTGGCCCTCTCGGTGAACCTGTTAAACATGACTCCTCCTTCAATGAGCACTTGACTTACGGAGTCCGTAGGACGACGTAAGTTAATCTGCTGCGAGATACTTCCTTGTTTGTGCAAATTGAACCCAGCACTAATTTTTATAAAGCTTTACTATACCTCATCAAGGTTGATTCCGAAGCAACGCCTATGAGTTAACTCAAGCGTTTCATAAAATTAGTGCTGGGTCAACTTCAGCCACGGCCTTTGGCCTATAACTTATGTCACTAATGTTCCATAAGTTATGGCTTCAGTTGATTTTTAATTTATCCCGGATAATTTTTGCGCGCTGCACGTCCCTTTCCTGCGAAGAAAGCCGCTTGTTCTCTATTTTCTGCAAATGCGCCGGCTGGGTAAGAATAAACAATTCATTGATCACGCGCCGGTCAATGTCCTTGACGATTTTTAAATCGCAGCCTAACCTGAGCATAGACAATAATTCCACGGTCTCCTGGCTGGAGATAATATAGGCGTTCTTTAAAATGCCGAAACTGCGGTGGATTTTATCCTCCAGGAGCGCCCGGCTGCGGGAAAAGAGGGCCTCCCTGGCCTGGTTCTCCTGCTCAATAATCTGCCGGATGAGCCCGTTGATATTGCCGATAATCTCGTCTTCGCTGTGCCCCAGGGAAACCTGGTTGGAAACCTGGAAAAAATTGCCCATCGCCTGGGTGCCCTCGCCGTAAAGGCCGCGGGTGGTAAAACTCAATTTGGCAATCGCCGCCAGCACGCGGTTAATGGCCTGCGTCATTACCAGCGCCGGCAAATGCAGCATCACTGAGCCGCGCATACCAGTGCCGGTATTGGTGGGGCAGGCGGTCAAATACCCCCACTCGGGCAGAAAGGCAAAACTTAAATTCTTAGCCAGGGCATCGTCAATGCCGTTGATAATATTCCAGGCCTCAAAGAGGTTAAAACCCGACTGCATCACCTGCATGCGGAGATGGTCTTCCTCGTTAATCATAATGGAAATAATTTCTTCGCCGTCTATTACCACGGCCTTGCTGTCGGTCTTCTGGGCGTGTTCGTAAGACATCAGGTGCCGTTCAATCAAAAATTGCTTGTCAACGCTGTCTAATTCCGCCAGCCTGAAGGCAGTGGTGTTCTTTAAATAATCCACCTTGCCGGCTGCCTCTTCAATCAGCCCCAGCACCTGCTCGCTCTGTTTTTTATCCGCCCAGTGCGGGAAGGCAAAATTATCCAGGTTCCTGGCCAGGCGGATACGGCTGGAAATAACAATATCCGAATGCGGGCCCGTGCCTTTTAACCATTCGCTGGTATGGTTTAGCAGGTCATTAAGGTTCATTGTATATCTCCCTATAATATGTGTTATACTTTTCTTAATTGCGAATATCAGATTATCGGAATATCAGAGCGAGAGCATCAGATTATTAGAATATCAGATTCTTTCTGATAATCTGG
>VGKK01000029.1 GCA_016867095.1 Candidatus Omnitrophota bacterium
ATTTTGGGCTGCGACTGCGTCACTCGTCCTTGCCGTAGCGCTGCGACTACGGCCGCGTCCTCGTTCCTTGTCTCGCTCCAAAATTGGCTCAGCCAATGTATTCATTATTTATCGGTGGCTCAGTAAGTTAAATCATTGGAATTCCTAATTTTATTTTTACTTAAAACTTACAACTTATGACTTAGGACTTTTTTTAATCTGGCATTCCTTGGGATAAAGGTAAATCGGCTGCGCGCTAAAGGCGCGCTTAAACTTTTTTTCTTTAATTCTCTCCAGGGCCAAACTGATGATGTGGCGCGCCTTGGGATACCAGCTGTCCTTGTCTAAAATCCTGGCGCCCTCTATCTTTGCCGCGGCATCCCCTAATAATACGGCATGAGCGGGAATTTTTTTCAGGAGTTCAGCCTCCTGCAAAAGCATATAGGGGGCTGTCCTTTTCAGGGCGCCGTTTTTAAACTGGTAAATACTGCAGTAAATCAGGTTTCTTTTAGCGTCTATGGCCGGTACCACTGCTCCGCCTATTCCGGAGGCATTACAGGCTAATATATCCAGCGTGGATATCCCCACTATGGGTTTTTTCAACGCCCAGCTCAAGCCCTTTATGGTGCTCAGGCCCACCCTTATGCCGGTGAACGAACCCGGGCCTAAACCACAGGCAAAATAATCAATATCGCCGAGCTGCCAACCCAGGGCCTCCAGCGCCCGCTTTATAGTCGACACAAGGAGCGCCGAATGCTTGATGCCTAAGTCCATATTGTATTCGTATATCCTGGCATCATCACAAATGCCCAGGCATAAAAACCTGGTGGTAGTATCAATGCCTAATATTTTCATCCTTGTATTTCCTTCTGGATTGCATTAGATAATCCTCTATAATGCCTGCCATGAGGGATAATCTTTATCCGGCGCTCTCTTTGCCCCTTAATCTTCAGGGTTATTCCTAAGTATTCATCGGGTAAAAAACCTCCCAACTTATCCGCCCATTCAATTACCGTTGCCGCCTCATCATAAAGATACTCCTGGTAGCCTAAGGTAAGGATATCCTTCGGAGTTTTTAAGCGGTAAAGATCAAGGTGATGCAAGGTTAATTTACGCCCGGGATATTGGCGAATCAAGACAAACGAAGGGCTGATTACCGCGGCCTTTTTTATCCCCAGCCCGGAAGCAATGCCTTTGGTGAAAACGGTTTTTCCCGAACCGAATTCTCCGAACAAACAGATAATATCGCCCTTTTGCAGTTTTTTTGCGATACGCCGGCCTATTTTTAAGGTATCATTTACCGAATGAGAAATTATTTCCATATTTAAAAGTGCCTAAAACCGCGAGGCTGAATAACTTTTTCCCTGCCCCTGTTATCAATTATTCTTAATCTGTCGGCCTGGCGCGTAATCTCTCCGATAGGTTTAAAATTAGGCGTTTTTGCGGCGATTAATCTTTTTGCCTGCTTGGGCGCCAGAGTAAAAAGCAATTCAAAATCCTCGCCCATATAAAGCGCCTCGCCTAAATTACGCGCCTCGGCGCTTAAGGGAATTAAATCTTCGTAGAGCGCGGCGCCGACGCGGCTTTCTTCCAGGATGTGCCCCAGGTCCTGCAGCAGCCCGTCAGAGATATCTATCATAGCGTTAACCTTAAAATTTTTTACCAAAAAGCGCGCTTCTTTCACGCGGGGGATAAAACTAAGGTGCCGGCCGCGGATTGAACCGCCCAGCTTGCCGCTGACAAAAATAATATCCCCCTTTTTTGCCCCGCTTCTTAAAACTAAAAGTTTTTTCTCTACTTTACCCAGCATACTCACGTCAATCGTCAGGCGCCCTGCCCGGCTCAGGTCTCCTCCGGCTATATTTACCTTATAACGCCCGGCCAAATCACGCATTCCCTTAAAAAGTTTATCTGCAAACGTAAGCGAAGTTTTCCTAGGTAGGCCTAAGGCCACCAGGCAATAACGCGGCAGCCCGGCGCAGGCGGCAATATCGCTTAAAGATACGGCAATGGCCTTTCTGCCGACAAGATAAGGGTTATCCCGCCGAGTAAAATCCATGCCCTCTATTAACATATCGCAGGTAAAAAGCAGGTAACTGTCCTTATTGAATTTGATCACCGCGCAGTCATCGCCTGTGCCCTTCTTTACCGAAGAATCCAGCTTAACGGATTTCTTAAACCTGTTTATCAAACCGAATTCGCCTAATTTAGTTAAGGTAGTCATATATAATTTCTATAATTATACGAAATCACCAATAACCAATTTCCAATCACCAAATAAATTCCAATATCCAAGCCGCCAATCACCAAACTTTTATGTTTGGTTATTGGGATTTGGTTATTGATGATTATTTGGTTATTGTAATTTGGTGTTTGGTTATTTAAATGTTGCATCTATCAGTATTTTTTTAATATTCGCCTTATATGGCGGACGGATAACTCCCTTTTCAGTAATAATCGCCGCGATTAGCTGGCGCGGCGTAACGTCAAAGGCGGGATTAAATACTTTCACCTCTTTGGGGGCAATAGGCTGCTTAAAGAATAATTCCGTAACCTCCCGCCCATTACGCTGTTCAATAACGATATCTTTGCCCTGCCTGATCCCCGGGTCAAAAGTAGAGGCCGGCGCAGCGATATAAAAAGGGATTTTGTGATAACGGCTCAATACCGCCAGGCTATAAGTGCCGATTTTATTGGCTGTGTCGCCATTTGCCGCGATACGGTCAGCGCCGGCAATTACCTTTTTGATTCTTCCCTGCCGCATCAGGTCCGCGGCCATGCTGTCGCAAATAAGGGTAACATCAATGCCTTTTTTCTGCAGCTCCCAGCTGGTCAGGCGGGCGCCCTGCAGCATCGGCCGGGTTTCGCAGGCAAATACTTTTATGCGCTTTTTCTGTTCGTGCGCGCGGTAAATTACCCCTAAAGCCGTGCCATAATCAATAGTTGCCAGAATACCAGCGTTGCAGATAGTCAATATCGTATCATTATTTTTAATCAACTCCGCGCCATAGCGGCCGATATTCCTACAGGCCATTCTATCTTCCGCGATGATATTTTGCGCTTCCCGGAAAATAATCTGCTTTATCACCGGTATAGGCTGATTTCTCCGCTGGTAGGCAACCCGGCGCATCCTCTCCAGCCCCCAAAAAAGATTCCTTGCCGTGGGCCGGCAGGAACCGATATAGGCGCTGACCTTATCCATTTCCTTTTTAAATTGCGCGAAATTCTTGGCCCGGGAATTCTTAATGCCAAGATACACCCCTAAGCCCGCGGCCGCGCCCAATGCCGGAGCGCCCCTGACCTTCATCGTCTTTATTGCCTGCCAGAACGCCTTCGGCTCCTTGATATAAACATATTTCAATTCCCGGGGGAGCCTGGTCTGGTCAATTAATTTTATCTGATTATCCTTCCATTCAATAGTGCATAAATACATAACCGCTCCTTAACTTTTGTTGACTTTAGCTTCTATCGCCTTTATCTGCGCGGATATTTGTCTTCTAATCTCTCTGCAGGCGCCCGGCTTCAACAGCGCCAGGACTTTTTCGTATGCCGCCTTTGCGCCGGAATAATCGCCCAGGTTCATCAGCGCGTCTGCCAGATTATCATAAGTCACCGGCCGTTGCGCATCCAGGCTCAAAGCCTTTTTAAAATACTCTATGGCCTCCTTATGCCTGCCGATATTGTTCAATAGCCACCCTTTATTATGATAAACCGTAGCGTAATCCGGCTCTACCGCGATTCCCCGGTCAAAATAGCAAAGCGCCTCATCAATGATGCCTAATTCCACCATGCATAATGCCCGGTCATTGTAAGAAGCCCCGTCGCGGGGATTATATTTTATCGCCGCGTCAAAATATTCTATAGCCGTGGCGAAATTCCCCTTTAACAATTCAAGCTGGCCTTTAAAATAAGCTGTCTCGCCCTGCCTGCCTTTTGCTTTCGCTTCTTTCAGGCCTTCCCGGGCAATTTTAACCGCCTCTTTCTGCGTCCCGTAAGTGATGGCCTCGTCCAGTCCAAACCTTAGGGCGCTAAATTCGCTATTTTTGCTCATAGCCCGATTAATTTAGCCATCACGCTCTTCCTTACTTTAATCGCCGATGCCGGGCAGGCCTCCTGACAGCAAAAACAAGAAATGCATTTTTTGTAATCAATCACTACCCGCCCTGACTTAACGCTGATTGCCTTGGTCGGACAGGCCGCCACACAGGCCTGGCAAAAAATGCAGTTATGGTAATCTATCTTCGGATAAAAACGGATAAGCTTCTTGGCGATTTCAACAATCGGACGCGGTATATTCCTCTTTATAGACGTGGCGGGCAGCTTAAAAGGCGCTCCCATTACCTGGCCTAACTCTTCGCCATAAACCTGGATGGCGTTGATATCGGATACGCCCAGGCCTCTTTTTGCCGCTTCTTTAGTGGTCAGGATATCCTGAGGCAATAAACCCATAATCAAAGCCAGGATGCTGTCTAATGCCACGCAGTCAACTCCGGCAAATACTAATCCCGTATTCCTCAGCCTGCCCCCGGTTGCCGGGCCGTCGCCCTCCATCGCCACTATGCCGTCAATAACTGTCAGCGCGGGCCTGGCCTGCGCGTAAATATCCACTAAAATCCTGGCGAATTCTTCGGGGCTGGCGTATCTTTTATGCAGCTCTATTTTATAGGTTCCGGGGACCAGGCCAAAAAGGTTTTTTACGCCGCCGGTCAAAATGGTGAAATCGTGCGTCTTAAATTTAGGGACGGAAACCAGGTAATCGCATTCATCCAGCCAGCTGGTTAAAGGGAATTGCCCGCGCCAGCGCCTTTTGTTAAACTCTACCAGCTCCACCCCCTCTTCCTCGGCAATCCTTTTCATCCCCGACTGCTCATAAACATCATTTACGTCTTCAATCTGATTGCCCCACACATTGCTGCCGTCGCCGAGCAATAACTTACAGTTAATTTCCTTTAATACCTTAATCACGACACGCACAACTTCCGGATGCGCGTCTATGCCGAATTCTGGGCCTTTGGCTAATAAAAGGTTGGGCTTGACTAAGACCTTACTTTGCGGCTTGATGAAAGAAGATATGCCGCCGATTAAATCTATGGCCTTTTTCACCGCGGCAAAGACTAAATCCGGCTGGTAATCTTTACATTTTACAATGGAAACCTTGGCATTCATCTTTTCCAATTTAAGACCCGGTCTTGCCAACCGCGTCAAGACCGGGTCTCGGGTCTTAAAGGTTAAAGAAAGATTTGGCGTTCTGCGTGGTAACCCTGGCTATTTCCTCTACGCCTATCCCTTTTATTTTGGCTACCTCTTCAGCCAGGGTTTTCACATACATCGGCTCATTGCGCCTGCCCCGCAATCCCTCCGGAGGCAGAAAAGGCGCGTCTGTCTCTAATAAAAGCTGCTGCAAAGGCGCTGCCTTAACCAGTCCCCTTAGGCTATCGGCCTGACGGTAAGTAATATTGCAGGTAAAAGAAACTAATAATCCTAATGCCAGGCACTCTTTTAAAAAATGCTCATCCGCGGAAAAACAATGCACCACTGTCTTCTTAGGCAGCGCCCCTTTTAAAATCTTCAGGGTGTCTTCCTGGGCCTGGCGGCTGTGTATAACCACGGGCTTATCTAAATCCCTGGCTAACTCCAGCAGCGAGATGAATAACGACTTTTGGTTTTCCGGATGCGCGTAATTCTTAAAATAATCCAGTCCGATTTCGCCGATAGCCACAACTTTCTCTTCTTTGGCTAATGCCTCCAATTCAGCGCGGGGACTGCGCGGATTAAAACTGTCCGCTTCATGGGGATGTATGCCTGCGGTCGCGTAAATAAAATCGTATTTCTTGGCTAATGCCACAGACGCCCTTGTCGCCGCCAGGCTTGAACCGATATTAATAAGGTAATTTACGCCTGCGCCCTGCGCGCGCCGGATAACCTCGTCCCTGTCTTGATTGAATTCAGGGAAATCCAGATGGCAATGCGTATCGATAAGCATATTCGCCGGCCGTTAGCCGTTAGTCTTTAGGTCGATGCGAGGGAATAAGGGCCTGCCTTTTTTTATCCGGTCTTGGCCTAACTGCTCAGCGATGGATGCTGCGGTATCAGGCATAAAAGGATAAATCTGCTGGGCGGCCTGCCGGATAACATCCACTAATAAACGGATGAAAGAGGAAAGCTCTGCTGTCTTATTTTCCTTAGCCAGGTTCCAGGGCTTGGTTTCTTCAACGTATTTATTAGCCGCGTTTATCAGCTCCCAGGTTTTTTCAAGGGCCAGGCCAAAATTAAATCCGCCGGCAGCAGCCATTAAAGGATCTATCTCTTTTGCTAAGGCTTTTATATTTCCTTCAATCTTTAGCCCCTGCTCATTTAGCCTGCCTGGCGCGGGAACTGCGCCTTGAAAATATTTCTCCGCCATCGTCAGGGTGCGATACACCAGGTTACCTAGGTCATTAGCCAGGTCGCTGTTAAATCTTTTCACAATCGCTTCTTCCGAAAAATTTCCGTCCATGCCAAAGGGCACATCGCGGAGCAAAAAATAGCGGTAGGTATCAATACCGTATTTATTGGCCATATCTATCGGGCTAACCACGTTGCCGCGCGACTTGGACATCTTGGCCTGGTCAATCATCCACCAGCCATGGGCGAAAATGGCCTTTGGCGGCTCTATCTTTAGGGCCCGCAGTATAATCGGCCAATAAATGACGTGCTGCCGCAAAATATCCTTGCCGATTAAATGCAGGTCTGCCGGCCACCAGCGGGAATTATAATTATCCCCGGCGTCAAAGCTGCCGACGGCGCTGATATAATTGATTAAAGCGTCAAACCAGACATAGGTCACATGCTGCGGGCTAAAAGGCAGGGGTATCCCCCAGATTAATCTCTCTTTGGGCCGGGAAATACAAAGGTCGGTCAATTTATTAATCTTTAAGAAACTTAAAATCTCATTGCGCCGGATTTGGGGCAGGATAAAATCGGGATTTTTATTTATATAATTGATGAGCCAGTCCTGATATTTAGACAGCCGGAAAAAATAATTTGTCTCAGTAATCTTTTCCAGGGGCCCTTTGCAGTCCGGGCAAACCTCGCCCTTTTCTTGCGTATCGGTCCAGAATGTCTCGCAAGACAGGCAATACCAACCCTGGTATTTATCCTGGTAGATATCCGCGTTTTTATGGAGTATCTCTAATGCTCTTTGCACAAAACTGATATGCCGCTCTTCTGTGGTGCGGATAAAATCATTGTGAGAGATATTCAGCGCCTGCCAAAGGCTGGTGAATTGCAAAACCATCTTATCGCTGAATTCCTGAGGGGAAAGCCCGGCTTGATCAGCCGCCTTTTGTATCTTCTGGCCGTGCTCATCCGTGCCGGTCAGGAACCAGACATTATCCTGGCCTAAAACCTGGCGCATATAACGCGCCAGGCAGTCAGCGGCGATATTAGTATAGGAATGCCCGATATGCGGGGAGGCATTTACATAATACAGGGGAGTAGTAATATAGAACTTATTAGCCATATATTTATCAATTTAAAACTCAAAAGTCAAATCTTAAAAGTTCAAGGCAAAAGTCAAAAGTTTTTAAAGTTTTAACTTTTTACTTGCACTTTTGACTTTTTACTTTTGCCTTTTGACTTTATTTATAATTTATTTCTATTTGCGCGCCGTCCTCCAATTCCACCCTGGCCACGCGCTTAAAAACATTTACGCTTAAGACTTTGCCTTTTCCCTGGGGCGTGTGCACGCGCTCTCCTTCGCGAGGCAGGCCCTTGGCTAAAATTTTATAGGTCGCGTATTCATAATTAAGGCAGCACATTAGCCTGCCGCAAAGCCCGGAAATCTTCGGCATATTCAGGGGGAGCCCTTCCTCCTTGGCTATCTTTATCGTCACCGGTTCAAAATCCTTCAAAAATTTCGCGCAGCAAAGCTCCCTTCCGCAGGGGCCAAACCCTCCGAAGAATTTCGCCTCATCCCGGACGCCGATCTGCCGCAGCTCAATCCTGGCCTTAAAAATCTTGGCCAGGTCCTTGACTAAATTCCTGAAATCCACCCTGCCGCTGGCCGTAAAATAAAAGATAATTTTGCTGCGGTCAAAGGAATATTCGGCATGCACCATTTTCATATCTAATTTATGCTCTTCTATTTTTTTCAGGCACGCGCTGAACGCCTCTTTGGCCTTGCCCCTATTTTCGGAGATCTGCTTGAGGTCATGGTCATTAGCCAGGCGCACGAGCTTTTTCGGGGGCTCCTTGGCGTCCGCCGAGCCTTCCTTGGGAGAAACCACCTGGCCGTAATCCAGGCCGCGGTCATGCTCCACAATGACATAGTCCCCCTCTTTGACATTCAACGCGCCGGGGTCATAAAAATAACTTGAGCCCTTGTCTCTTAATCTTACCAGCACTGTCTTTTCCATTGTTTAATCAATAAGCTATGCCGCCCGGCTTTGGCCGAGCGTAAGCCTATAATTGATCTCCTCTCTTAAATTAGACAACAACAACCTGATATTTATATTCTGCTCCAGGTAAACCAAGGCGTCGCGGATGCCGCTGAATATCTCGTCTAAATCCATAAAGGAAAAACACGGCATCAGCTTTAACAATTCGCTCTTCTTGTCCAGGTTAACCAGCTCCAAGTGGGACGCGCCTGTTTTTACCAAATATATATCCCTGAACCATCCGGCCAGTATATTCAAATAATCGCGCGCCTCCTGCCTGTTTTTTATAGATAAGCTTTCTAAATCAACCCTGCCAGGCAAAGTTACCGTATCAATAAAGCTGTTTTTCCTGCTAAATATATCTGTATCCTTCAACGCCAGGGCCTGGCCTAACCTGCCTTCGCAGAAATAAGCTAAAAAATGGGCCGGGTTATCCTCCAGCGCGTAATCCTTCTCTAAAATCTCCTGGAGCGCTTTTCTCTCCAAAGGATAAAATTTTATTACCCGGCAGCGCGAAATTATCGTCTTAAACAATAACGCGGGCTTTGCGCTTACCAGTATAATCAAGCTATTGGCCGGCGGCTCTTCTAATATCTTTAAAAGGGCGTTGGAGGCGGCGGCAGTCAAATTATGGGCGTCTTCAATAATAAAAACCTTTACCCGCGCCTCATAGGGCCGCAAGCTAATCTCCTTCTGCAAGCGGCGGATGTGGCCTATTTTTATCGCCGTGGAAGGGCCGCCTTCGCTTTTAGCCTCTTCATAACCGGCGTCTAACGGCGCAGAGGCGTTAATGATATAAACATCAGGATGCTGCTCTTTTTCTATCTTCAAACAAGACGCGCAGCTATCGCAGGAATCCAGAGTTTCATTCTGGCAATTCAGGGCCTTAGCCAGGGTCTTGGCAACCAGCTTTTTGCCAATGCCCTGCGGCCCCGCGAAGAGATACCCCTGGCCTAAGCGCGACTGGCGCAAGTCTTCTTTTAATATTTCTATGGCCTTATCCTGGCCTTTGATGCGCTTAAATGACATAAAACAACCTTTCTGATATCGCTTTGCGTTTTATTTTTATCTTTGGCTACCTTAATAATTTTTATCCGGCCGGGCTCCATCCTGGCGAGTTTCAAATACCCCTGCCTGACCCGGAAATGGTATTCTAACGAACGCTTTTCAATGCGGTCTAAATTTGCCTTACGGTGCCTTAATCCCTTTTCCACCGGCAAATCCAAAAAGATAGTCAGATTCGGCCTGATGCCGGAGGCCGCTAAATTTCCAGCGTGTTTAATAAAAGCGATATCTATGCCTAAGCCGTATCCTTGATAGGCCATGGTGGAATCCAGGAACCTGTCGCAGATAACAATTTTACCGCCAATTAACGCCGGCTTAATGACGCGGCTGACCAATTCGGCCCTGGCAATCATATAAAGCAGGGTTTCAGAAAGAGGCGTGATATAGTTTTTGGGGTTAAGGAGGATTTTTCTGATCTTCTCGCTTAAGCCTGTGCCGCCCGGCTCGCGCAGATAAACCACCGGATAGCCGATTTTACGTAAATACGCGGCGAGCATTCTCGACTGCGTGCTTTTTCCGCATCCTTCCGACCCTTCAAATGTAATAAATCTAGCTTCCATATCAAGAACATCCCCGTAATTTTGCCTCGGGTATTTGCTCGCGTGCTGAAATTTTTTGCCGTGCACTACGGTTTACTCCTCGTTCGCCTGCTTAAAATTCGGTGACCTGCGGTTACAATCGTCAGTTTCCGCGCTCCCTCGTCGTAAATCCTTGTGCACTTTTGCCAAAAAATTTCTTATGCACGCTCACAAACACCCTCGCAAAATTTGCTTCTATAATTTCCTTCGCCAAGTAGTACCTTCACCGGCATCCTCTAAGATTATGCCTTGTTCTTCTAATTCTTTTCTTATCTTGTCGGAAAGCGCGTAGTTTTTTTCTTGGCGCGCTTTCTGCCGTTTTAAAATCATCGCCTTAATTTCTTCATCGCTAATCGCGGCGGCCTTATCTACCTCAAGAGTTAATCCTAATATGCCTGATAATTCTTTCAGCGTAATTGTGGCATTAGAGATAAAATCCGCATCATTGATATTTTTATTTGCCAGGGTAACCAACTCAAATATCGCAGCCAAAGCCTGCGGCGTATTAAAATCATCATCCATGGCTTCTATAAATTTATTCTTTATTTCTTCAATTTCTTTAAAGTTTTTACTGGTGACTTGGTGACCTTGTGACTTGGTGACCACTTCTAGTTTATTTAATAGTATCAAAATCCTCTCGAGGGCCTGCCTTGCCTCTTCTATCTTTTCTTCGGTGTAATCAACCGGGTGAGAATAATGCGCGGCAAGGAATAATAATTTTAGGAGGTCGGGATATTTATATTTATCTAAGAAATCTTTTACGGTAATAAAATTACCCAATGACTTGGCCATTTTTTGTCCGTTAATGGTCAGGAGGCCGTGGTGCATCCAGATGCGGGCGAATTTTTTTTCCGCGCCTTCGGATTGGGCGATTTCATTTTCATGGTGCGGAAAAATCAGGTCCAGCCCGCCGCCGTGAATATCAAACTCATCGCCTAGAATATCCGAACTCATCACTGAACATTCAATATGCCAGCCCGGCCGGCCAGGCCCCCAGGGACTGGGCCAGGAAGGTTCATTTTCCTTGGCGGATTTCCAAAGCGCGAAATCTAACGGGTTCTTTTTATTCTCCAAAGGCGCGACCCTGGCCCCGCTTTCCATCTTTTCCAGCGACTGGCCGGACAGCTTGCCATATCCTGCGGCCTTAGTAATATCAAAATATACATCCCCGCCGGCCTGATAGGCAACGCCCCTGGTGATAAGATTTTTTATAAAGCCGACCATTTTCTCTATATATTCACTGGCCTTAGGCTCAATGATCTCCGGGCTGCCGCTTTTTATCCCTAAGCTGTCTAACGCGCCGTGATAAGCGGCAAGATATTTTTCCGCCACCTTTTTTACCGCGCCTAGTAAAGCTTCGCCTTTAAATTCATTTTTGGCTTTTTCAATAATCTTATCATCCACATCCGTCACGTTGCGCACAAATTTAACCTGA
>VGKK01000030.1 GCA_016867095.1 Candidatus Omnitrophota bacterium
GGCCGCCAGCGGCGTAAACGTGGATATGATTGTGCAGAACGTCAGCCACCTGCGCCAGACGGATATTTCTTTTACCGTCACCAAGCCCGATATCCCCAAGACTATGAAATTCGCTAAAAAAGTGGGCAGGGCGATTCAGACGGGAGACGTATTGCTGGATGATGATATCGCCCGCATTTCCATAATCGGGGTGGGGATGAAATCGCACCCCGGCGTAGCCGCCAAATGTTTTGAGGCCCTGGCCCAGCATAAGATAAACATAGAAATGATTTCTACTTCTGAAATCAGCATATCCTGTATTATCAAGAAGAAATTTTCCGAGGTCGCGGTGCGGACTCTGCATGAAAAATTCGGATTGGCCAAGTGATTGTGTAATGTGTAAAGTGTAACGTGTAATGTGGGTGTAATGCAAAAGAATGTGTAACGAAAAAACAAGGCTTAAGTATTTCCATTACACATAGCGCCATTACACCAGCGTTACACATTACACATCTAACATTACACCGGGAGCGATATGATGAAAGTTTTATTGTATGATACGACTTTAAGAGACGGCGCGCAAGGCGAAGGCATTTCTTATTCGGTTACGGATAAAATCCGTATCAGCCAGGAGCTGGATAAAATAGGGATACCCTATATTGAAGGCGGCTGGCCCGGCTCTAACCCCAAAGATATGGAGTTTTATTTGAAGATGGCCAAATCCAGTTTGAAAAATGCGCAGTTAGTGGCCTTTGGCTCTACCCGCCGGCCGCATTCTCAGGCCTCTGGCGACAGCAATCTACGCGCTTTACTGGCCTCTAAGGCCAGGGTGGCCACTATCTTTGGAAAGACCTGGGATTTGCACGTCAGAGATGTTTTAAAGACTACCCTTGAAGAGAACCTGGCGATGATTAAAGATACAGTCAGTTTCCTTGTCGCCAAGGGCCTGACGGTGTTTTATGATGCCGAGCATTTTTTTGATGCCTACAGGGCAAATAAGGAGTACAGCTTAAAGTGTCTTTTGGCTGCCCAGGAGGCGGGCGCAAAGGCGATTACTTTATGCGATACTAACGGCGGCACGATTACTTCTGAAATTAGCGAGGCCGTTGCCCAAATCCGGCCGCAGATTAGCGTTTGGCTGGGTATCCATTGCCATAATGACGCGGGCCTGGCAGTAGCCAATACCATTGCCGCGGCGCAGGCCGGCTGCGATATGGCGCAAGGCACGGTTAACGGCTATGGCGAGCGTTGCGGCAACGCGGATTTAGTCCCTATTATCGCCAATCTTAAAATTAAATTAGGCATTGATTGTATTGCCGCAGATAAGTTAAAGGAGTTGACGCATCTTTCGCACTTTGTCAGCGAAATCAGCAATATGAGGCAAAGGAGCGACCAGCCTTACACTGGAACATCCAGCTTTGCGCATAAGGGCGGGGTGCATATTAATGCCGTGATGAAGAACCCGGTAACCTATGAACATATTGACCCGGGCCTGGTGGGTAATCGGCGCAGGATATTAGTTTCAGAGTTGACCGGCAAGACTGGTATTTTAATCCGCGCCAAGGAATTAGACCTGGATTTATCTAAGGAAGACCCCAAGACCAAGAAGATTTTAAAACTGGTCCAGTCCCTGGAGCATCAGGGGTATCAGTTTGAGGCTGCGGAGGCCTCTTTTGAGTTATTGATGAAAAAGGCGTTTAAGAAATACAGGAAATTCTTTGAATTTAAAGGATTCCGCGTGGTAGTAGAGAAGCAGGCCGACAAAAAAATTACTTCCGAGGCAATTATAAAATTGAAGGTTAAGGGCGCCAAAGAACATACTGCCGCCGAAGGCGACGGCCCGGTGAACGCCCTGGATAACGCCCTGCACAAGGCGCTGAAAGATTTTTATCCCGCGCTCTCTAAGATGCACCTTTCTGATTTTAAGGTGCGCATATTAGATGAGAAGGCAGGCACTGCCGCCAAGGTGCGCGTTCTGATTCAGTCGCAGGACGAAAAGGATACCTGGAGCACGGTCGGCGTTTCCGAAAATATTATTGAGGCCAGCTGGCAAGCACTCGTTGATAGCGTAGAATACAAATTACTGAAAGATAGCTCTAATGATAGATGAACTCTCCAAGCAATACCACCCCAAAGAAACCGAAGATAAGTGGTATAAATTCTGGGAAGAAAATAATTTATTTAGCGCCAAGGCCAACCCCAAGAAGAAGCCTTTCTGCATAGTTATCCCGCCGCCCAATGTAACCGGAATTTTACATATGGGCCACGCCTTGAATAATACCATTCAGGATATCTTAATCCGTTACCAGCGCCTGAAGGGCAGGGAGTCTCTCTGGATGCCCGGCATAGACCATGCCGGTATTGCCACGCAGAATGTAGTGGAGAAACAGCTGGCTAAAGAGGGGCTAAAACGCCAGGACTTGGGCAGGGAAAAATTTATTGAGCGCGTCTGGCAGTGGAAAGAGCAATACGGCTCCACCATTATCAAACAGCTGAAGAAATTAGGCGCCTCCTGCGATTGGCCGCGCGCGCGCTTTACTATGGACGAGGAGTATTCGCAAGCGGTTAAAGAGGTATTTGTGGCTTTATGGGGCAAGGGCTTGATTTATCAGGACAACAAAGTCATTAACTGGTGCCCGCGCTGCCAGACAGCCCTTTCGGACGAAGAGGCGCCGCACCGCGAACTTCAGGGGAATCTCTATTATATAAAATATCCATTGAAGGAGTCACCAAGTCACCAAGTCACCAAGTCACCAGTGGAATACATCATAGTGGCTACTACGCGGCCGGAGACGATGTTGGGTGATACTGCGGTAGCGGTTAATCCCAAAGACAAGCGGTATAAGCATATCGTAGGCAAGACGTTAATTTTACCCTTAGTTAACCGCGAAATAAAAATAATCGCTGATAGCCTGGTGGATACTAAGTTCGGCACAGGGGCGGTAAAGGTCACCCCTAGCCATGACCCCAATGATTACCTTTTAGGCAAGAAACACAAGCTTGAATTTGTTAATGTGATGCATCCCGACGGCCGGATGAATGAAAATGCCGGCGATTATAGCGGGTTAGACAGGTTTGAAGCCAGGGAAGTTATCCTGGAGGACTTAAAAGAGAAGAATTTGCTGGAGAAGACAGAGGCGCACCAGTTGTCCGCGGGGCATTGTTACCGCTGCCATACTATTATTGAGCCGTATTTATCCCGGCAGTGGTTTGTGAAAATGGCGCCTCTGGCAAAACCGGCGATCGCGGCCGTAAAAACAGGTAAGATTAAATTCTATCCTAAGCGCTGGACCAAGGTATATCTTAACTGGATGGAAAATATTCAAGATTGGTGTATCTCGCGCCAGATCTGGTGGGGCCACCGTATCCCGTTGTGGCATTGCCAGGATTGCCAGAAAACAGCGGCAAGCGTAGATGACCTGAAAGAATGTCCGGTATGTAAATCTTCTCATCTTAAGCAGGACCAAGACGTGCTGGATACCTGGTTTTCTTCCTGGCTTTGGCCTTTTGCCACCTTTGGCTGGCCGTTTGTTGGTGAGCCAGTTAGCCAGTTAGCCAGTGAGCCAGTTAATAGGTTAAAGACTTTAACCGGCAAACCGGCAAACCGGCAAACCGGCGAACTAAAATATTTCTACCCTACCTCTGTTCTGGTGACTGCCCCGGAGATCATCTTTTTCTGGGTAGCGCGGATGATTATGGCGGGCGAGGAATTTATGCGGGATATCCCGTTCAGGGATGTCTATATCCACGGCACAGTGCGCGATATTGAAGGTAAAAAAATGTCCAAGTCCCTGGGTAATATTATTGACCCTTTGGATATTATCAGTGAATACGGCGCTGACGCGCTGCGTTTTAGCTTGATTTCCATCACCGCCCAGGGCCAGGATGTGTTTTTATCCGAAGACAGGTTCCAGCAAGGCAGGAACTTTGCCAATAAAATCTGGAATGCCGCCAGGTTTATCCTGATGAATTTAGATAAAGCCGAAGTTCAGGCTGGGCTGGAATCCTTCAAGGGCCAGGATTTAGGTATTGTCAATCGCTGGATATTAAGCAGATTCTATTCGGTTTTAAAAGAGACGGATAAGATGCTGGGGGCGTACCGTTTTAACGAGGCAGCCAATGCCTTATACGGATTTTTTTGGCATGAGTTCTGCGATTGGTATTTAGAATTGGCCAAGCCAATTCTAGTTAACAGAGAACAGAGCGCAGGGCGCAGAAATACCCAGATAGTGGCATACAAGGTATTGGAAAAATTTTTACGGGTAATACATCCTTTTATGCCTTTTATTACAGAAGAAATTTGGCAGAAATTACAATTCACCACGTCACAAAGTCACCGCGTCACCAGTATAATGACCCAGGCTTGGCCCTCTGCGCAGGAAGAGATGATGGATAAGGCGGCAGAGGCTAAATTAAATTTAATCTTTCAGGTCATTACCACTATAAGAAATATGCGGCAGGAACTGGAACTTGCGCCGGAAAAAGATATTGAGGCGGTGATTGCCGCATCCGGCAAAGCGCACAGGGATTTCATAGATTCCCTATCTTTGGATATCAAAAGATTAGCCGGCTTATCGGCAATGCGTATTGAAGAGAAATATCAACACCCCAGGTCCAGCATAACCAGTATCATCAAGGATGTGCATATCTCTATTTTGCTTGAAGGCGCGGTAGACCTGGAGAAAGAAAAAATTAAAATAGGGGAGCGCATAGAAAAAATAGAATTAGAAATCTCCGCAAAACAAAGGACTTTGGCCAATAAGGGATTTTTACAGAAAGCGCCCGCGGAAGTTATCGCGAAGGAAAAAGAAAGAGTAGTGGAATTAACCGCGACCTTAAAACGGCTGAAAGAGATTAGGGATGAATTACATTAACAGCTTACAACTTATCAGCTTGGTGCGCGCTGCCTTAAAGGAAGACCTGGGCAAAAGAGACCTGACCAGCGAGCTTATTATTCCCGCGGAAAAATCAGCGCGGGCAGTTTTATTGGCGAAACAGGACGCTGTGCTTTGCGGCCTGGAAGTGGCCAGGCTTGCCTTTAAATTGAAAGATAACCGGATTCAGTTTAAGCCGCTGGCAAAAGACGGCCAGCGCGTTAAAAAGGGGCAGGTTTTAGCCAGGATACAGGGAAAGGCTAGGTCAATACTTGGCGCGGAGAGAGTGGCCTTGAATTTTTTGGGTTTACTTAGCGGCGTAGCCACCCAGGCCAATAGCTATGTAGAAGCAGCCAGGCCATATAAGGTAAAAATACTGGACACGCGTAAAACTATCCCCGGCTTAAGGGATCTGGAAAAATACGCGGTAAGGACAGGCGGCGGCTTCAACCACCGGATGCGGCTGGGGGATATGGTGCTGGTTAAGGATAATCATATTCAAGTCACAAGTTATAAGTCACAAGTCACAAGTTTAGAGGATATAATTAGGCAGGTTAGAAAAAGAATATCTAAAAAAATTAAGTTAGAAATAGAAGTGAGGAATTTAAGAGAATTTAAGGAAGCGCTGAAGGCCGGGCCGGACATTATTATGTTAGACAATATGAGTATAGCCGATATCAAAAAAGCGATTAGGCTGCGTCGCTATACGCTATACGCTAAACGCTATCCGCTATTAGAGGCCTCCGGCGGCATCACCCTGAAAAATATCAGAAGAATCGCTTCCGCGGGCATAGAGAGGATTTCCGTGGGAGCGCTTACCCATTCAGTCAACTCCATAGATATCAGTTTAGAAATCCTATAGCGTGGAAAAATTTAAGTTAGTCTCAAAATTTAAGCCCTGCGGAGACCAACCGCAGGCAATCCGGAAATTGCGCGATTCTATTTCGCGCGGCGAGCAATACCAGACATTAGTAGGAGTTACCGGTTCGGGAAAGACCTTTACCTTGGCCAATGTCGTGGCCGAAGTAAATTTACCCACTCTGGTAATTTCCCATAATAAGACTCTAGCCGCGCAGTTATATTCGGAGTTTAAGGAGTTCTTTCCCCAAAACGCCGTAGAATATTTTGTCAGTTATTACGATTATTACCAGCCCGAGGCGTATATCCCTTCCACGGATACCTATATTGAGAAGGATTCTTCTATCAATGACCGCCTGGACCGTTTAAGGCTTTCGGCAACTTCCAGCCTGATGTCGCGCCGCGACGTTTTAATCGTGGCTTCGGTTTCCTGTATTTATAACCTCGGTTCGCCCCAGGACTATCGCGAATTACTGGTTTTTATTGAGAAAGGCCAGCAGATTGACCGCGACGAGCTGATTTTACGCCTTGTCCAGATTCAATACGAAAGAAACGACTATGAATTTATCCGGGGTAAATTGCGGGTGCGCGGAGATGTGGTTGAGGTATATCCTTCTTATGCCGAAATAGCTGTACGGATAGAATTTTTACAGGACCGGGTGCAGGGGATTTTTCAGTTTAATCCGGTCTCAGGCGAAATGATAGCGTCATTAGATAAAATAGCGGTCTATCCGGCCAAGCATTTCATCGTTTCCGGAGAGAGGATTGATTCCGCGCTGGAGAGCATTGGGCGGGAATTAGACGAGCAGCTGAAAATTTTACGAAGCAGGAATAAATTATTGGAAGCCCAGCGCCTGGAGTCGCGCACGCATTATGACTTGGAGATGCTTAAGGAGATCGGTTATTGCCACGGGATTGAGAATTATTCCCGGCATTTATCCGGCCGGCCCAGCGGTTCCCGTCCGTATTGCCTGATTGACTATTTCCCAGAAAATTTTTTAGTGGTTATTGACGAGTCGCACGCCACCATCCCGCAGTTGCACAGTATGTATGAGGGCGACCGGGCCAGAAAAGAGATACTGGTGGAATACGGCTTTCGCCTTGCTTCTTGTTTGGATAACCGGCCTTTAAAGTTTGCCGAGTTTGAAGGGTTTTTGAAGCAGGCGGTTTTTGTTTCGGCTACGCCTGATGATTATGAAATAAAAAAGAGCCGGGCCAATATTATTGAGCAGGTTATCCGGCCAACAGGCCTGGTGGACCCGGAGATTATCGTCAGGCCCAGCCAAGGCCAAATTGAGGATTTGATTGCCGAGATAAAAAAGCGCGCCCAGCGCAGCGAGAGAGTTTTAGTCACTACGCTCACCAAGCGGATGGCCGAAGACCTGACTACCTACCTTAAAGAGAAGGGATTAAGGGTAAGGTACCTGCATTCTGAGATTGAAACTATTGAGCGCTCCAAAATCCTGCGGGAATTAAGGCAAAAAGAATTTGACTGCCTGGTAGGGATAAATTTGTTAAGGGAAGGCCTGGATTTGCCGGAGGTTTCTCTGGTGGCAATTTTGGACGCGGATAAGGAAGGATTTTTGCGTTCCGCCACTTCCCTCATTCAAGTGGCTGGCCGCGCCGCGCGCAACATTAACGGGGCGGTAGTGATGTACGCCGATACGGTTACCGGCTCAATGAAAAAGGCCATTACCGAGAGTAACCGCAGAAGAAAGATACAGCTGGAGTTTAACCAGAAGAATAAGATTACCCCGCGCTCTATCCAAAAGGCGATCAGGCAAGGGATAGAGGATTTAGAGGAGGCAGAGGGATTTGTGCAGGAGCTGACCGGAGAGGACAAGGACGAATATGAGTTGAATAAGTATATCTCCGAGTTAGAATATGAAATGGAGCTGGCAGCCAGAAACCTGCAATTTGAAAAGGCAGCCGTTTTAAGAGATAAGATAAAAGAAGCAAAGTTACTAACAGTTACTAAAGACAAGTAAAAAAATAATTTGGTTACTAGCAGTTACTACCAGTTACAAAAACGCAACTGTTAGTAACAAACAAGTTGCCATTAGTAACTGATATTAACCGATTAATATGCTACTAGCCATCGATATAGGTAACACTAATATTAGCTTCGGGGTATTTAAAGGCCGGGGCCTGGCTAAAAGATTCAATATCTCGACCAGAGATTATAAACTGGCTAAATTAGAGGCTAGATTGGCCGGGCTTGACATAGGCCAGGTAGTAATTTGCAGCGTAGTCCCGCAAATTACCGGGAGATTAGCCAGGGACCTGAAGGGCTTATCCGGCAGGCGGCCCTATATTATAGGTAAGGATATCTTGGTGCCGTTGAAGAATCTTTACCGCCGTCCCCGGCAGGTCGGCCAGGACCGGCTGGTAAATGCCTATGCCGGAGTGAGACTTTATGGCGCGCCTTTAATTGTGGTGGATTTTGGCACTGCCGTTACCTTTGATGTAGTTTCAAAGAATAAGGAGTATTTGGGGGGGATGATTTTGCCGGGCTTGGGGATTTCATTGGAGGCGCTGGCTGAGCGTACAGCGCTTTTACCCCGGATAAAGTTAGGAAAGCCCGCGGAATTTATCGGCCGCGATACCCGCGCCAGCATGTTAAGCGGTATAGTCTATGGCTTTGCCGCGCTGAGTGATGATTTGGCGCTTAGGATAAAAGAAAAGATTAGGCAGAAAGCCCTGGTTATCGGTACCGGCGGCAATATTAATATTATTGCCCGATACTGCAGGGGGCTGGATAAAATAGACCGGGATTTAACCCTGAAGGGATTAAGTTTATTAGAAAATCTTAAAAAAAGTGCTTGACAAAATATTTTTTTCTTTTATAATTAGCACTCTGGAAATTAGAGTGCTAATAGTTCGACTTCATCCTTGCGTAAGCTCAAGGATATTTCGCTCACTATTAGTCCTCAAGCGAGCGAAGCGAGTCGAAGGACTAACATAAGAAAAAGGAGGAGGTGTAGGAGATGAATATTCAACCATTGGCAGACCGCGTCGTGATTAAGCCTTTAGAGGCGGAAAATAAGACTAAGGGCGGCATTGTGCTGCCGGATATGGCCAAAGAGAAGCCCCAGGAAGGCAGGGTTGTGGCTGTCGGTAAAGGCAAGGTTTTGGAAAATGGCTCGGTGCATGCGCCGGAGGTAAAGGTCGGCGATAAGGTACTCTACGGAAAATATTCAGGCAATGAGATTACCACCAAGGAAGGCGAAGAATTATTGATTATGCGCGAAGAGGATATTTTGGCAATAGTAAAGTAAGTGAGGCCATAAGTTATGGAGATAGATATTTTTAATAATACAGACGACATAACTTATATGGCCGAACTTACCCAGCACTAATTTTTGTAATTGGGCTGGTAGGTTTTGAAAATTAGTGCTGGGTTAAATTCGCACAATAACTTACTCACACTTCGTGTTCGTAAGTTATGTGCTCATTAAAGGAGGATTTATGGCAAAGCAATTGTTATTTAAGGATGAAGGCCGCAGAAAAATCTTAAGCGGCGTAGAGCAGTTGGCCGCGGCGGTAAAGGTAACGCTTGGCCCAAAGGGCCGCAACGTAGTTATTGATAAGAAATTCGGCTCGCCCACCATCACCAAGGACGGCGTGACCGTAGCCAAGGAAGTTGACCTGGAAGACCCCTATGAGAATATGGGCGCCCAGATGGTTAAGGAGGTAGCGGAGAAGACTTCGGATATTGCCGGCGACGGCACCACCACCGCTACAGTGCTGGCAGAGGCGATTTATCGCGAAGGCCTCAAGAACGTTACTGCTGGAGCCAACCCTATGGCCTTAAAGCGCGGGATTGAAAAGGCGGTAGAAAAGGTAATTGAGGAATTAAAAAAGCTTTCTACCCCGATTAAAGATAAAAAAGAAGTAGCCCAGGTAGCTTCTATTGCCGCTAATTGCGATAACGCCATCGGCGATTTGATTGCCGAGGCAATGGACAAGGTCGGCAAGGACGGGGTAATTACCGTTGAGGAAGCCAAGTCCATGGCTACTACCTTAGAAGTGGTGGAGGGTATGCAGTTTGACCAGGGTTATTTATCCCCTTATTTTGTCACTGATGCCGAAAGAATGGAATGCATTTTAGATGAGCCTTATATCCTAATCCACGAAAAAAAGATATCTTCCCTCAAGGACCTTTTGCCCTTATTGGAGAAGATTGCCCGCACCGGCAAGCCGCTTTTAATTATTGCCGAGGAAGTAGAAGGCGAGGCCCTGGCAACGCTGGTGGTAAATAAGCTCAAAGGCACATTTATCTCCTGCGCGGTAAAGGCCCCGGGCTACGGCGACAGGCGCCGCGCGATGTTGGAGGATATTGCCGTATTGACCGGCGGCGACCCGATTACCGAAGACCGCGGGATAAAACTGGATACAGTTGACCTTGACGAGCTCGGCCGGGCAAAAAGGGTTAAGATTGACAAGGAAAATACCACGATTGTGGAAGGCGCCGGCAAGACCGCCGCGATTAACGGCAGGATTGCCCAGCTGAAGAAACAAATTGAAGATACAGACTCGGATTACGATAAGGAGAAATTGCAAGAACGCCTGGCCAAGCTTTCCGGGGGCGTGGCAGTAATCAACGTGGGCGCGGCTACCGAAACGGAAATGAAGGAAAAGAAGGCCCGCGTGGAAGACGCCCTGCATGCTACCCGCGCAGCCGTGGAAGAGGGGATAATTCCCGGCGGCGGCGTAGGCTTGGTGCGCGCTATCCCGGTATTAGAGAAATTGAAACTGGAGCAGGATGAAAAAATCGGGGTAGATATTGTCAAGCGTTCCTTGGAAGAGCCGATTAGGCAATTGGCGCAAAACGCCGGCTTGGAAGGCTCGGTAGTGGTGCAGCGGGTAAAGCAGGAAAAAACCAATATCGGTTATGATGTTAACCAGGATGTTTATGTAGATATGATTAGCGCCGGGGTAATTGACCCGACCAAGGTTACGCGTTCGGCATTACAAAACGCTTCCAGCGTGGCCGCCTTATTATTAATGACTGAAGCGCTGGTTACGGAAAAACCGGATAAAGAAGAGAAAATGCCGCCTATGCCACCCGGAGGCGGTTATGGCGCAGGAGGCATGTATTAAAAATTAGTAATTAGTATTTAGTAATTAGTAATTAGATGAAGGGCGAGGGAGAGTATTCCTTCGCCCTTATTTTTACTGGACAAGGCAGAAATAAAGTGCTATAAAAGGTAATATGCCTGAAAACGCGAATTTTAAAGGATTTACGCTGGTGGAAATTATGCTGGTTACGGCAGTCCTCGGCGTATTAGCCTCATTGGCTTTGCCGGGCCTGACCAGGGTCAAGGCCAGGGCAAACGAATCCGCGGCCAGGGCCGCCCTAAAGACCATTGCCTCGGCCCAGCTTTCTTATCGCGTCACTCACCAAACTTACGCCGAGCTGGGCGATTTAGGCAATGATACACCGCCTTATATTGACGATAATTTAGCCAGCGGAGTGAAAAATAATTACGATTTTACTTCCAGCGGCGATGCCAATAGTTTTGTGGCGGCTGCCGTGCCTTCATCTAATACCACGCCCATACGCAGTTTCTGTATCACTGAAGACGGCGTATTAAGGACTAGTCCTGCGATTACCAGCGATATCGGGCATGACGACTGCCAAGGCTATGTTAGCGCGGAATAAGCGGAAAAATAGAGTAGTTTCCCCAAAATTTAGACTGG
>VGKK01000031.1 GCA_016867095.1 Candidatus Omnitrophota bacterium
TATCGACCTTTCCGATAAAGTCGGGTAACGCGCTCCGTAAGCTATGCGCTCATTTAAGGAGGGAGGGGGAAATGGCAAAGAGGATAGTTATTTTTTCTTGTTTGGCGATTTTTGTGCTTTCATTGAGCGGTTGCGCCACGGCGCGCAGACGGAAAGATTTAGAGATTCAGGGTTTAAGGAACCAGGTTTCGGCTTTAGAGGCGCAGTTGCAGGCCAAGGATGAGGAGATTAATAGTTTAAGGGAGGCGGCGGCAAAGGCAGGCGAGGTAAAAGAAATGCGTCTAGCCAGGATGGGCGGTAAAAAAAGAATCATCGGGGAAGTAAAGTCTCGCCCCAAGGTCAGGCAGATTCAGATTGCTTTGGCCAACGCAGGTTATAATCCCGGAGCCATTGACGGCCGCATGGGCAAGCAGACTAAGGATGCCATCAGGGCTTTTCAGAGGGCGAATAATTTAGCGGCTGACGGAAAATGCGGCAGGCAAACCTGGGCCTTGCTGAGGGAACATCTGTATAAGAAGATAAAATAGATCTGTGTAATGTGAAAAGTGTAATGTGTAATGTGGGTGTAACGCAAAATAATGTGTAATGGAAAGACAAAAATTAAGTGTTTCCATTATACAAAAGACCCATTACACATTTAACATTACACAAAAATATAATGTTGACTAAGCGTATTATTCCCTGCCTTGATATTAAACAAGGCCGGGTAGTAAAAGGGGTAAAGTTTTTAGGTTTGCGCGATGCCGGCGACCCGGTAGAAGTAGCCAGGGTTTATGACCGCCAGCGCGCCGATGAGCTGGTGTTTTTGGATATCACCGCCAGTTTTGAAGAAAGAAAGACGCTCGTCGGATTGGTGGAGGAGATCGCCAAGAATATATTTATGCCTTTTACGGTAGGCGGCGGCATCAGGGATACGGCCGACATCAGGGATTTATTAAATGCCGGCGCGGATAAGGTCTCCATAAATACGGCGGCAGTAAAATGCCCGGATTTAATTAGTGACGCCGCGCGTAAATTCGGCAGCCAGTGTATTGTGGTGGCGATAGACGCCCAACAAAGTCACAAGTCACAAGTCACAAGTCACAAGTGGGAAGTTTATATAAATGGCGGCCGCACGCCCGCTGAACTAGATGCCGTGGGATGGGCAAAAAAGGCGGCGGCTTTGGGCGCCGGCGAGATTCTTCTGACTAGCATGGATTATGACGGCACAAAAGACGGCTATGATTTAGCTTTGACCAGGGCAATAACCCGGGCGGTAAATATTCCGGTAATTGCCTCGGGCGGGGCGGGGAAATTAGAGCATTTTTATGATGTTTTTACCCAGGCAGGCGCGGACGCGGCGCTGGCCGCGAGTATCTTTCACTACCAGCAGTATTCTATCATCCAGGTCAAGGAATATTTAAAGAAAAAAGGAGTGGCGGTGCGGATATGAAATTCAATATCGCTAGTTTAAAGTTTGATAAACAGGGCCTGGTGCCGGCAATAATCCAGGATTATAAAAGCGGCGAGGTTTTGATGCTGGCTTATATGAATAAGGAATCCCTGCGCCGGACATTAAAATCAGGCAAGACCTGTTTCTGGTCGCGCTCGCGCAAGGTTTATTGGGTAAAGGGCGCTACCAGCGGCCATTACCAATTCGTAAAGTCTATTGCCTATGATTGCGACCTGGACGCGCTTCTAATTAAGGTGCGCCAGGTGGGAGTTGCCTGTCATACGGGCAATCGCTCGTGTTTTTATAGAAAGATTCGCTGAGATTATGTTTTATCCTTCGCTTAAAGAATTCCTGAAATTATCCAAAAAGGGCAATGTTATTCCGGTCTATAAGGAGATTAACGTTGACCTGGATACGCCGGTTTCCGCCTTTTTGAAAATAAAAAAGGGCCCTTACGCCTTTTTGCTGGAATCTGTAGAAGGCCAGGAGAAGATTGCCCGCTATTCTTTTTTAGGGAGCAATCCGTCCCTGGTGATCAAAAGTAAAGGCAAGAATATCCAGATTATCTCCGCCGATAAAAAAAATCGCCGTTTTATTACCGCGGACACTCCGCTGGATGAGATTAAAAAAATTATGCGGCATTTTAAGGCCGTAACCATAAAGGGCCTGCCGCGTTTTTACGGCGGCTTAGTCGGCTATATCGGTTACGATATGGTCAGGTTCTTTGAAAAAATACCGGATAAAAATCCGGACGATTTGAAATTATTTGACTCTATTTTTATCCTGACGGATACAATCCTGGTCTTTGATCATGTGAACCACAGTATGAAAATCGTCAGCAATGTTATCCTGCCCCAGCAAAAGCAAAAGCTGGCCAATGCCCAAAAGGCCGGTTTTTACCGTCAGGCCCTGCGTAAGATTGAAGCGATTGAAAAGGATTTTCATAAACCGCTTTTGGAAAAGGCCGGCCCGGTACAAAGACGCCTCCGCCGAATTAAGGTAAGCTCTAACCTGGACAAATCCGCGTTCCAGAATATCGTGGCAAAAGCCAAGGCTTATATAAAGGCCGGCGATATTATACAGGTGGTTTTGTCGCAGAGGTTAAAGGCCAGGATAACCGCGGAGCCCATTGATATTTACCGTAATTTGCGCAGCCTCAACCCCTCGCCTTATATGTTCTTTTTAAAATTAGACAATGTTACCTTAATCGGCTCCTCTCCCGAGATACTGGTGCGCTGCGAGGACAACATTGTGCAAACCCGGCCGATTGCCGGGACCCGGCACAGAGGCAGAAACGAGGAGGAAGATCAAAAGTTAGAAAAGGAGCTTCTCAGCGACCCTAAAGAAAAAGCAGAGCATATTATGCTGGTGGACCTGGGCAGAAATGACCTGGGCCGGGTCTGTCAATCTTCGACAGTCAGGGTGAGCGATTTTATGACCATAGAGCGTTATTCCCATGTAATGCATATTGTCAGCGAGGTAAGCGGGAAATTAGCTAAAAAATACGATACCTACGATGTCTTAGAGGCCTGTTTTCCCGCCGGCACAGTCAGCGGCAGCCCTAAAATCCGCGCGATGGAAATTATTGATGAGCTGGAAAATGTCAGGCGGGGACCCTATGCCGGATGCGTCGGGTATTTTAGTTTCTCGCATAACCTGGATACCTGTATTACCATCAGGACCATCGTGATTAAGGATGATACCGCGTATATTCAGGCCGGCGCGGGGATTGTGGCGGACTCGGTCCCTGAGCGGGAGTATTTTGAAACGTTGAATAAGGCAAGGGCGTTAGTTGAAGCGATTGGAAAATAATAAAATTAAAATTTTAAATTTTACATTTTACATTTTTAATTTACGAAGACCGAAGGGAGGAGTATAATGGCAGTGCATATCAGGTTAAGAAGGATTGGTAAAAATCCCACCAAAAGGCCGCATTTCCGCATCACGGTTTTTGATGAGCGGCGCGGAAGGGACAGCCGGTTTATTGAGGAGATAGGTTTTTATAATCCCCTCACCGGCTCGGCTAAAATGAAAAAAGACCGCCTTGATTATTGGGTGAAAAATGGCGCGCAGGTATCTTTGACGATAAAGAGTCTCGCCAGAAAGGCGCAAAAGGCGCACGCTGATAGGCAAGTAGAATGACAAGCGCTATAACTTACGTTGCTCCTTCGGAGCTTCCGTAAGTTATGTGCTCATTAAAGGAGGCTAAAAATGGCAGCGCAGGCAGCACCGGTTAATCCGTTAATAAATCTTTTCCCTTTAATTTTCATCTTTGTTATCTTCTATTTTTTGCTGGTCCGGCCGCAAAGGAAAAAAGAGAAAGAACACCAAAATCTCCTGGCGGGCCTCAATAAAAATGACGATGTAGTGACTTCCGGCGGCATCCACGGCACCATCGTCAATGTAAAGGACAAAACCGTAATCGTCAGGATAGACGATAATGTGAAAATAGAGATAGAAAAAAATTGTATTGCCTATGCAAAGAAAATCCAGCAATCCCCCTAATTAATCTAAGACCCGGTCTTGACGCGGTTGGCAAGACCGGGTCTTGAAGCGGGGCAGAGAAGGAGAAGATGGAAAGACGGCTCATTTACAAAATAATTTTTATTCTGGCGATTATCGGGGTTTGCGCCTATTTTACTTTTCCTTTAAATAAGCGCATTAACCTGGGCTTAGATTTAAAGGGCGGGATGCACCTGGTTTTGCGCGTAGATACGCGCGCGCTTTCTCCCGAGGCCAGGGAAGATGCGGTAGACAGGGCCCTGGAAGTAATTAGAAACCGGATTGATGAATTCGGGGTCAGGGAGCCTTCTATACAGAAACAGGGAGAAGATGAGGTTGTGGTGCAGCTGCCCGGCGTGGCCAACAGGGATAGGGCTATTGAGCTGATTGGTAAAACTGCCCTGCTGGAATTTAAGCTTGTTTCTAATGAGCCGGATAAGTTAAAACAAGCCCTGGAGGGCGCAGTCCCCGAGGGCTATGAATTGCTCCGCAGCCAGGAAGACGATGAGCCGTTGCTCGTAGAAAAGCAGGCGGTTTTAACCGGTAATAGCTTAACCCAGGCCGCGGTGCGTTTTGACCAGAGCCAGTTTAATGAACCGTTAGTCACCCTGCAATTTAACGTTGAAGGCGCCAAGAAATTCGCCGAGATTACCTCCGCTAATATAGGTAAGAGGTTGGCGATATTATTAGACGGTAAGGTCCAGTCTGCCCCGCGCATTAAAGAAGCCATTCCTTCGGGCGAGGCAATAATCACCGGCCGCTTTACTATTGAGCAGGCCCAGGATTTAGCGCTGGTTTTAAGGGTGGGCGCTTTGCCCGCTCCGATGTATGTTGAAGAGGAAAGGACGATTGGGCCCCTATTAGGCCAGGATTCCATAAATAAGGGAGTCAAGGCCAGTATTATCGGCAGCGCCCTGGTGTTTATATTTATGGCGGGTTATTACCTTTTAGTCGGCATTATCGCTAATATCGCGCTTTTATTAAACCTACTGATTATTTTGGGCAGCTTAGGGATGTTGCCGCTTTTATTTCCCGGAGTATCCGCGACTTTAACCCTGCCCGGCATTGCCGGCATTGTCCTGTCTTTAGGCATGGCTGTTGATGCCAATGTCCTGATTAATGAGCGTATCCGTGAGGAATTAGCCGGCGGCAAAACACTGCGCGCGGCTGTGGCCAATGGTTATGCCAAAGCCTTCAGCGCCATCTTTGATTCCAACCTGACCACCCTGATTGCCGCCTTTCTGTTGTTTCAATTCGGCACCGGGCCGATCCGGGGTTTTGCCGTGACCCTAACCATCGGGCTTATTGCCAGTATGTTTACCGCGATTGTGGTGACACGCGCCATCTTTGAGCTGCTTTTGGGCCTGGGTTTATTAAAATCGCTGCCTATGTTAAAGTTAATCAAGGAAACAAAGTTAGATTTTATCGGCAAGAGAAAGATTTTTTACGCCATCTCAATGATAATTATTGTCGCCGGCCTGGTAGTTTTCTTTAAAAAAGGAAAGCAGGCTTATGGTATAGATTTTGCCGGCGGCCAGCTCCAGGAATACAGCTTCAAGGCGCCTGTGCCGATAGATGCCTTGAGAGAGACATTGAAAGAAATCGGCCTGGCAGAGGCCTCTATCCAGCAAATCAAGGAAAATCCCCGGGTTGTCTTTATCCGTACTGCCGAACAGAAGAGCGATATTATTACCGCCAAATTGAAAGAAAAGTTTCCTGACCAGGATATCCAGGTTTTAAGAATAGAAAAAGTGGGCCCTTTAGCCGGCAAGCAGCTGAAGACAAAGGCCCTTTACGCTCTTTTGTGGTCGCTGATCGGAATTTTAATCTACGTGGCTTTTCGTTTTAAGCATTTCAATTTCGCGGCTGCCGGCGTAATCGCTCTTTTTCATGATGTTTTGGTGGCTCTGGGGTTCCTGGCGATGACCAATAGGCCCATTGACCTTTTAAGCATTACCGCTTTTCTGACTATTGCCGGTTATTCTATCAACGACACGATTGTAATTTACGACCGGGTGCGTGAAAACAGCCGTAATTTAAGGAAGACGAGCCTTTATGAGCTGATAAACTTAAGCGTGAACCAGACCTTAGGCCGGACGCTTTTGACTTCCGGGGTTACGCTTTTAGTGGTCATTGCTATTTTATTTTATGGAGGGGAAGTCCTGAGTAATTTTGCCTTTACTTTACTGGTAGGCTTTATTTCTGGAGTCTATTCTACGGTTTATATTGCCTCGCCCTTAGTCCTTGCCTGGAGCCGCAAAAGCGCAAAATAAATGTGATGCAAAGAATAATTAAATTATACCGCAAAAACGCAAAGAAGGATTTTTTGCGGTTTAGCGGTGTAAATATAATTTATAAATTAATTTTTGCGATTTAGCGATAATGTTCCAGTCTCTGAAGTTATATATAGGCGCCACCATTGATTTAGAGCAGGTTTTAGGCCGCCTCATTGACTTTGGATACAAGAGGCAGGAGGCAGTTTCCGAAGAGGGGGAATTTTCCCGCCGGGGCGGCATTATTGATATCTTTCCCTTTGCCTTTGAGTTACCTGTCCGTATAGAATTAGATAGCGATAAAGTCCGCGCCATAAAAAGCTTTAACCCCTCAACCGGCGATCCGCTCTGGGAACACCAGATGGTGATTATCCTGCCGGTAACAAAGGCCCATCCCTCCAAGGCCGTTGCCTTCAGCGAGGAATTCCCTTTAAAAAATTTCCTGGATATCCAGATTGGCGATTATGTGGTGCATACCCACTACGGCATCGGAAAATTTCTGGGCCTGGATAAAATTAAGATAAAAGATAAATATAAAGACCACCTGGTAATTGAATATGACCGCCAGGAAAAATTGTATGTGCCGGTTGACCAGATGCACCTGGTCCAGAAATACATCGCTTTTCAGGTAAGAAAGCCCAAGCTCTATAGGTTAGGGACTGAAGAATGGCAGAGGAATAAGGAAAGGGTAAGAAAGGGGATACAGAAATTAGCCTGGGACCTTTTATCGCTGCAGGCCATGCGGATGAGCGTGCCCGGATTTAAGTTTTCCCCCGATACCGAATGGCAGAGGCAATTTGAGGCCGGCTTTCCCTACAAGGAGACGCCTGACCAGGCCAGGGCCGCGGCCGAGGTAAAACAGGATATGGAGTCAACCCGGCCCATGGACAGGCTGCTTTGCGGGGATGTCGGCTACGGCAAGACCGAGGTGGCCATGCGCGCGGCATTTAAGGCGGTAATGGATAACAGGCAGGTGGCGTTCCTGGTGCCGACAACAATTTTAGCGGAGCAGCATTACCAGAATTTCAGCCTGCGCCTGAAAGAATTCCCTGTGAATATCGCGATGCTTTCACGTTTTAAGAGCGGGAGAGAGCAAAAGGACATTATTCAAGGCCTGGCCGCCGGCTCGGTAGATATTGTCATCGGCACGCACCGCCTGTTATCCGATGATATAAAATTTAAAAATCTGGGCCTGGTGATTATTGACGAGGAACAGCGCTTCGGGGTCAAGGCAAAGGAGAAGTTAAAGAGCCTGAGGCTGGCTTGCGATATCCTTACCTTGACCGCTACGCCCATACCGCGCACGCTCTATATGAGCCTGATGGGCGCCAAGGATTTATCCGCGATAAACACGCCGCCGGAAAACAGGTTGCCGATTAAGACAGTTGTGGTAGAATATGACCTGGACTTGATCCGCCAGGTAATCTTGCGGGAATTGGCCAGGCGTGGACAGGTTTATTTTGTCCACAACCACGTTCAGGATATAGAAAGAATAAAGCAGCGGGTAACCAGTGTCTTGCCGGTCCAGGTCCGTTCTGCCGCCGCCCACGGCCAGATGCCGCCCAAGTTTTTAGAGAAGATAATGCTGGACTTTTTAATGGCCCAGATAGATGTTTTGTTCTGCACCCAGATTGTGGAATCCGGCATTGACATCCCTAACGTAAATACTATTATTATAAATAACGCCCACGCTTTTGGGCTGGCGGATTTGCATCAATTGCGCGGCAGGGTCGGCAGGTTTAACCGGCCGGCCTTTGCTTATCTTATTGTGCCCTCAGGCCAGGCGCTGGACGCTGAAGCCAGAAAGAGAATGGAGGCAATCCAGAAATACGCGCACCTGGGCGCGGGTTTTCAGATTGCCATGGAAGATTTAGAGATCAGGGGGGCAGGCAACCTTTTAGGCGCGCAGCAGCACGGTTTTGTGGCGGTGGTAGGCTTTGACCTTTATTGCCGCCTTTTGAGAGAAGCGGTAGGTAGCCTTAGAAAGGTAGTAATAAATGGCAAAATTTAAATCTATAAATAACCAAACACCAAATCCCAATAACCAAATAATAACCAAACACCAAATCCCAATAACCAAACAAAATGTTTGGTCATTGGTTATTGATTATTGGAATTTATTCGGTGATTGGCGCTTGGTTATTGGTTATTTTGTGATAATTTCTCATTTATGTTTTGGTATTCATCCCTTAGCTTTTGCCCAGGATAAAATTATCGCCATCGTCAATAGCGATGTGATTACTCAGAAAGACCTCAATGATTTCGTTAATTTTATGCGCATACAATTAGCCCGGCAATATACGGGCAAGGAACTGGAAGATAGGATCCAGGCGATGGAAGCGGATTTAGTGGACAGGCTTATTGAGGACCGCCTGATTTTACAAGAAGCAAAAAGCGTTTTAGAAGAGGCAAAGAAAAATCCCGCGAAGGAGCGGATGCTTATAAACCAATTGGAGGTTGCGCCCACAAGGATTAAAGCGCAGATAAACCAGATAAAAAATAATTATCCTTCGGACAAGGAATTTCAAGATACCCTCGCCGAGCAGGGCATTACCCAGGCGGATATTGAGCGAAAAATCAGAGAACAGGCTTTAATGTATAACATAATTGAGCTGAAGGTAAAAAATAAGATTATGGTTAATCCGTCAGAAATTACTGATTTTTATCAGAATAATCCGCAGGAATTTAAAACCGAAGAAGAACGCCAGGTTTTATTAATGACTATAAATGATAAAGGCCTGGCTGATGAGGTGTATAGTAAGCTTAGGGCGGGGATGAGCATAAACGATGTAGCCGTTAAATATTCCTTGACCCCGCAAAGCTTAAGCGCCCAGCGCAATAAGGAATTTAAAAAAGAAATTGAAGACGCGATATTCAGTTTAAAGCCCGCAGAAGTATCTGCGCCGTTGAAAATTGATAATAGTTTTTATATTTTTAAATTAGAAAAAGTAATTGAACCTCGGCAGGAGACTTTGACTCAAGCCCAGGGCCAGATTTATAATTTCTTATTCAACAAGAAAATGCAGGAAGAATTAAGCAAATGGGTGGATGAATTAAGGGCAAAGGCTTATATTAAAGTCTTAAAGGACGAAGATAATGCTAAGGTTACGCCGAAAAATTAGAGTCGGCCTTACCATGGGAGACCCATCGGGAATCGGGCCGACTATTATTGCCAAGGCCCTGCCGAAAGTTAAGGGTTTGGCGGAATTTGTAGTGGTGGGAGACAAGTGGGTTTTTGATAAGGTCATAAGTTGTAAGTCACAAGTCACCCTTCGACTCCGCTCAGGGCAGGCAAGCCACAAGTTTATAGACCTGAATAATGTTAATCACAGGAAGTTTGCCTTCGGTAAAGTGAGGGCGGAATATGGCCGGGCCTCTATGGAATATTTGGATAAAGCTATGGAGCTTATTAAGAAAAAAGAGATAGACTGCCTGGTTACCTGCCCTATTTCTAAAGAGGCGATAAACCTGGCGGGCTTTAAATTTTCCGGGCATACCGAATATTTAGAACGCCGCGCAAGGGCCGCGGATACGGTGATGATGTTGTTGAACAAGGACCTGAAATTCAGCCTGGTAACCAGGCATATTCCTTTAGAAGATGTCTGTCGCGCCTTAACTAAGGATAAATTATCCAGAAATATTTATATCACCTCCCGGGCGCTAAAGGAACTTTTTCTGATTAACCGGCCCCGGATAGCCATTGCCGGTTTAAACCCGCATGCTTCCGATAACGGTTTAATCGGCTGCCAGGAGAACCGAATTATCAAGCCGGCCCTGCGTAAATTTAAAAAAAATAAAGCGCGCCTTTACGGGCCGCTATCCGCAGATGTCGCGATTTATCAGGCTAAAGAGAAGAAATTTGACTGCGTAATTGCGATGTATCATGACCAGGCCTTAATCGCGCTTAAGTTATGCGGTAACGATACCGGGGTAAACCTAACCCTGGGGCTTCCCTTTATCAGGACATCCCCTTTACACGGGACCGCTTTTGATATTGCCGCAACCGGCCGGGCCCGGCCCGCTTCGTTAATAGCGGCGATTAAACTTGCCATCAGGTGCGCATTAAACTTAAAATACACGGATGTACACGGATAAAAGAACGGATGTACACGGATAAAAAGCATTGTCCGTGTAAATCCGTAAAAAATCCGTGTGAATCCGTGTAGAAAAGATGATTTTTCCCAAGAAAAAATTAGGCCAGAATTTTCTCGTTGATAAGAACATCCAGAAGAAAATAATCGCCGCCGCCGAATTAAAGAAGGATGATATTGTATTAGAAATAGGCGCGGGCAGGGGGGAGTTGACCCGGTGTATTGCTCAAAAGGTGGCCAGGGTTTACGCCCTGGAGATAGACCGTTCTTTATGCGACATCTTAAAGGGCAATCTTAAAGAATATAAAAACACGGTGGTCATCAATGAAGATGTGTTAAAATTTAATTTAAAAAGGCATTTTCGCGGCCAGGCCCGTATAAAGGTAATGGGGAATATTCCGTATTATATTACCACGCCGATTATTGAACGCCTGTTTAAGTTTAAAGATAAAATTAACACGGTATTTTTTACCGTGCAAAAAGAATTTGGCCGCAGGATGACCGCCGCGTGCGGCTCGAAAGAGTACGGCTCTTTTAGCTGTTTCCTGCAATATTATGCCCAGCCCAAAATTATTTTCATTATCAAAAAAAACTGCTTTTTTCCCGCGCCCAAAGTAGATTCCTGTTTCTTGCGCCTGGATATCAGGCAAAAGCCGCCGGTCAAATTAAAGGATGAACAACTATTTTTCCAGATTATCCGGCGGGCATTTAATCAGAGAAGAAAGACCCTGAGAAACAGCCTAAAAGGGAGCGTTTACGCCAGCAAGCTGGAAAGGTTTTTTAGAGAATACCGGATTGACCCCAATACCCGCCCCGAACGCCTTTCTTTAAAAGATTTCGCCAATTTAGCGAATCTCTAGAAAAAATTAAAAAAAAAAATTAAAAAAAACATTGACAAATGAATATTTTTTGTATATACTTATCTATTTACGTAAGTCCTAAAATAGCCTTTCTGAAGGTTTTTCAATTACTACAGGCTATATATAAGGTTAGAAAGAAT
>VGKK01000032.1 GCA_016867095.1 Candidatus Omnitrophota bacterium
TCCAAAACTCGTGTTTACTTCGCTGGGATTTACAGTTTGCGCTCCTGGGACCAGGGCAATTTCGTCAAAACCATAGCACCTGCGCGCGCGCCTGCCGATACCTATCCATTCCGCCATATTTTTACTCCTTTAATTACCTATAACTTATTATTTATCAATGGGTTAAGAAATTTTAACACTTTTTGAGAGGATTACTTCGGAAGTGTTGAGGCAGATTTTACAATAAGAAACGCGCCTTGTCAATAACTATTTTGCCGGTTGTGAACGCAAGTTAAAAATGTCAGGTTTATTGCAAATTAAAAATGTCAGTAATTTGCAGTTAAAAGAGCCGTTTCTTTATTTCTATGCCTTATCTTAGGTATTGGTTTATTCTTCAGTTCTTTGCCTTTGTAAAATATGTGGATTGAGCCATCCAGCCATTCATGCACCATAATTTTGGCCTTGACGAAGCTAATCCGGTATTCATCAGCCAATATTTGATAATATCTTGCTTTATAACTTATGGTATTGTCTGGGGCAACAGTGCGTTCTTCTTTTATGCAAAAGATGTTGTTTAGGTTTAACCCTTTGGGCACAGGCCTATAGGCAGAGCCGGGCTCTTTTGCCGGATGGGCGAATTTACGGTTATGCTTAGGCAGGAATTCTTCCAGAAGGTAATGATTGGCCCCGTGATGTGTGGAGATTTTGTGCAACCTTAGCTCAGAACAAAGCCTGTCCTGGAATGTGCCCCAGGCGCGTTCAACACGCCCTTTGGCCTGAGCAGAATTAGCATAGATTATCTCAACGCCTAATTCTTCCAATGCACGGCCTATCTGGCTTAAGACGTAGTCTTTACCTTCCAGTTCGTGCTGAATATCTTTAGCGCGGTTGACCTTAAAGTTAGAGTCTTTGTCGCAGTAAAAGCTTAAAGGTATGCCTTTGGTCTCGACGATACGCTTTAAAACACGCATATTCTCAATACAGGAATCAGCTAAGGCAAACCTTGCTCCCGGACAATTAGAAGTGGCGTCATCCACCCCACCGATAAGGTTAAGCTTAGGGCCTCTTCCTTCCAGCCAGTCATGATCTGAGGTGTCAAATTGAAGCATTTGGCCTTCTCGCAAGCGGGGTTCCCGCCAGCTCCTGTGCTTGGGGTGTTTCTTCCATTTGGCATAGAGACCCGCTTCTATAAGAGCCTGCCTTACAGATTCCCTTGAGGTTTTTATCTTTTCTTCTTCGTTTAGGAATTCAGTCATATGGGTAATGTTAAAACCCTGGTATTTTGTCTGATAAAGATGCTCTATTTTAGCCTTAACCTTGTCAGTCAGCCAGCGGGGGCCACGCTTGACCTTGTTTTTGTGGATTACGGCCTTAGCGCCTTCTTTTAGTACTGCTGCTTTTATCCGGTAGACTTGACGCTGGCTTCGATTCAAAGACTTGGCCGCCTCTTCTACTTTTAGGTAGCCCTTGATTACTTCAGAGATTACTTTATACCGATTTACTTCCTTCATTGTCAGGATTAGCACTTTGCCCACCTCCTTATAGAGGTGAGTATACCTGACATTTTCTATTTGCAGAATACTGACATTATTATATTGCGGCTACAGCCTTATCAGCCGCCAATCTGGGCAATTTGAAATATAGGCAGGAACATCCCGACGACCATTATACCTATAACTACGCCCATAAACAAAAGCATAATCGGCTCAAACATTGAGGTAAACCTGGTCAGAAAAGTATCCGTGTATTCCTGATAAAACGCGTTGAGCCGCTTAAACATATTGGATAATTCCCCGATTTCTTCTCCGATAGTAATCATCTGCACTGCCATCGGCTCAAAAAAACCGCTCCTCTCTAAAGGCTGGTTCAGGGGCCTGCCTTGCCGCACATCTTCCTTAATCTTGGAGATAATTTCACTAAGGACTAAATTAGCCACGCTGTGTTCGGTAATCTCCAGGGAATATAAAATCGGGACGCCGCTCTCTACCAATGTAGCCATCTCGGAAGTAAAGCGTTCAATAACCAGCACCCGAAAGAATTCGCCAAACACCGGCAGCCTGAAGAGGAATTTTTCATATTGTTTCCTTCCGGCCTTGGTGCTGATATATTTACGGAATAACCAGAAAAGCACAAAGGCAATAATTATCATAATCGGCAAAAACTTTCTGATAAAAGCGCTTGTTGAAATCAGCAGCTGGGTTAAAAAGGGCAGGGTAATATCAAATCCCTTAAACAGCTCCGTAAAGGTAGGGATAATCTTCAGGGTTAAAAATAAAAGCGCGCCCGTGCCGGCAAGCATAAGTATAATCGGATAAAGCAGCGCGGAGATAATCTTCTTTTTGAAGGCGGCGTTCCTCTCTAAATAACCGGCCAGGCGGGCCAAGACAACGGCTAAATTTCCCGATGCCTCGCCGCTTTCTATCAAATTAACCCATAGCTCTGAAAATACCGTCGGGTGTTTTGCCAGCGCCTCGTGGAAACTAAGGCCGGCTTCCATATTTTTCTGCAAATCTTTTATTATAGCGTAAAGCCTGCGGCTGGAAACCTGCTGCGCGATTATCTCCAGGCCCTTTAAGATGGTAACGCCCGCCCCTAAAAGCGTGGCTATCTGGCGGCAAAAAAGCGTCAAATCCTCGGTGGTAATCCGGTAATGCTTAGGCTTAAACTTTGCCTTGGATACTATCTCCTCAGGAAAGCCGCCCCCTTCCTTATTTTCGGAAAAAATATTGACGATCACCAGGTTCTTCGCCTGCAGCCGGCTGATTGCCTCTTCCTGATTGGAAGCCTCTTCGCTGCCGGTCTGTTTATGGCCCGCCTTATTTATAGCGATATAAAAAAACCTTGCCATTATTCTTCTGCCCCCAGGGTAACTGAAAGCGCCTCTTCCAGGGAAGTAATCCCCTCCTCAACCTGTTTCAGGCTTGATTCATAAAGCGTCTGCATACCGGTCTGCCTAGCCACTTCTCTTATCTTTTGAAATGGCGAGCGCTGGTTGATTAAATCTTGTATTTGGGAATTGACTACCATTACCTCGGAGACGCAAGTCCGGCCTTTATATCCCAATTGATTACATTTCTGGCATCCCTTGGGCCGGTAAATTAACTCCGCCTTCAGTTTTATGTTTTTCAGCTGTTCTGCGGTCGGCTCATACGCCTCTTTGCAGTCCGGGCATAACTTGCGCAGCAGGCGCTGCGCTACCACTAATAACAAGGAAGGGCCTAATAGATAAGACTCAACGCCTATATCAATAAGCCGGTTAACCGCGGACGGCGCATCATTGGTATGCAACGTGCTTAAAACTAAATGCCCGGTAAGGGCGGAACGAATACAAATCTGCGCCGTTTCCATATCCCTTACCTCGCCTACCAGCATCACATCCGGGTCCTGCCTTAAAAAACTGCGCAGGGCAGCGGCAAAAGTAAGGCCTATCTCTGGTTTTATCTGGACCTGATTAATCCCCTCCAACTTATATTCCACGGGGTCTTCAATAGTAATGATATTTTTGGTGGGGCTTTTGATTTCATTTAATATGGCGTAGAGGGTAGTTGTCTTCCCGCTGCCCGTCGGGCCGGTTAAAAAAACTAGGCCGTAAGGGGCATTGACGGCCTTGCGCATCAATTCCAGCTGGCCGGGGTCAAAACCTAAGCGGCCTAAATCCAAGACTACCTGGCTTCTGTCTAAAATCCTTAAGACTACCTTCTCGCCGTATATTGTGGGAATAGTAGAGATACGCAGGTCTATGGGCCTTTCCCCCATCTTTACTAAAATTGAACCGTCCTGGGGAAGGCGCTTCTCCGCGATGTCTAACTTAGCCAAAATCTTTATGCGGGAGATAATCGGCAGGTGCAGGTGTTTTGCCGGCGGCGGGATCTCATAAAGCTTGCCGTCAATGCGGTACCTTAAAGATATCTTGTCTTTAAACGGCTCAATGTGTATATCCGAAGCGCGCTCATCAATCGCCTGGCGGATAATCAAATCCACTAATTTTACTACCGGCGCTTCTTCAGCCCGGGCAATCAGACGGTCCAGGCTTAATTCTTCATCGGCTGTTTCCGGTTCCCCGACGACAGCGCTGATATCATAAGAGGCCTCCATTGCCTCCCTGAAAATCGCTGTCTTGCCGTAAAATTGCTCAATTGCCTTGGCAATATCGGACCTGGTGGCAATGACCGGATTAATCTCACAATTTGTCACTTTTCTTAAATTATCAATCAGGATAAGGTCTAAAGGGTCGGACATCGCCACGGTTAAAGACCTTAAAGTGCGCGATAAAGGCAGAACTGAATTCTTGAAGGCGAATTCCTGTGAAATAAGCGTTTCCAGGCCCTGGTCAACCGCCGGTTTAAGCATCCCTGTGCCCAAAGAAAAATAAGGTATGCCTAATTGCTTACCCAGGACTGTCACTACCTGGTCTTCTTTGACCATACCTAATTTCACTAACACTTCGCCCAGGCGGCCACCCTCCTGCTTTTGCACGCTGATGGCCTTTTCTAATTGGTCGGGCCTGATCAACCCCTCTTTAACCAATAACTCGCCTAACCTAAGGTATCTTTCTTTAGGCATATTAAATGAGCAGACGACTTACGGAACGTCAGTGACGTAAGTCGTAGTCCTTGGCAACGTTGTTGCCAGGGACGTCTGCGAATTTAACCCAGCACTAATTTTTATAAAGCCTTATCTGTATCTCATAGGGGATTGATTGAAGCAGCGCCTATAAGCTAACTCAAGCATTTCATAAAATTAGTGCTGGGTAAGTTCGGCCAAATAACTTATGTTCGCTTGCCGCACAAGCGGCACACCGGCTGTTCCGATACAGCCGGGTGCTCGCTCCATAAGTTATGGTCTCACTTATTTTTTCCGCTTTTCAAAATTATTTAGGCTTGCAGTAACGGCTAAATCGCGGTTAAAACCTGAAACTGTATTCTGCTCCCGCCCTGGAAGAGCGACTTTCTTTGCCTGGGCAAGCTCTATACTCGTATCCTTAACAATATGCGGGGTAATAAAAACTAATAATTCGCGCTCTTTATTTTTATCGGAGCTGGAAGTGCCTCCGCCCTTATGCCTAAAAAGCGCTCCGAGTATCGGTATATCCCCTAAAATGGGTATCTTGGTAGAACTCTGGTAAAATTCATTGCGGATTAATCCTCCAATAATTACCGTATCGCCATCTTTTATTCTGACGACTGATTTAGTAAAGCGCTGTTCTGGGTCGCGATATTGATAAGTTTCGCCGCCCACGGTTAGTTGGCTGCCCGCTGCCGCCTCGCTTACCTGCGGATAAATAGCCATGGTGATTTCTCCCGTATCCGCGTTAATTTGAGGCGTAATCCGCAGACTTACTCCGGTTTCTACTCTTTCAGGTTCAGCAGTCGTTGTACCCGTGCCTCCAACAGAAGAAGTACTTGTTTTTACGCCTACTGATTCCTGGGTAACGATTTTAATCTCCGCGGTCTCATTATTTAAGGTAAGGAGCCTGGGCCGGGCCAGATATTTGGTATCGGTTTGTGTCTTTAGAAAATCTAAAATAACTTTAAGGGTAGTAGGAAAAGACAATGTGCCCGGAGAAACAGGACCGCCCACCCTGGCATCGCTGGGATTAAACATTGATAAAGGAAAACTTGTCCCCCGCGAAGCGCTTACTACCTGCATGGCATAAGAACCGGCGCTTCCCCAGTTAAGCCCCATTTTATCCACTTTATTTTTACTCACATCCAGCATTTCTACTTCAAGGATGACCTGCGAAGCCGGGATATCAAGAGAAGCTATCACCTTGGCAATAACTTCCATCTTAGCCGGGGTATCGGTAACAATAAGGCTATTGGTACGAAAATCCTCCATTACCGTGCCGTAGGAAGAAAGCATGTTTTTTACGACGCTGGTAATGCCCGCCTCGTCTTCCGCCTTCCACTTGCCGCCTTCGCTGGTAGCTCCTCCGCCGCCACCTCCGCCGCTGGTACTGGTATCGGTGGTAGAAGCTGATAGGCTCTTCATCTGTTCTTTCAGGGAAGAAGAAGAAACCGTGGCGTATTTAAGGTAAAAAATCTTGGTAATAGTCTCTGCCTCCGGCTTGCCCCAGTCCTTAACCACAAAAATATTCGCGTCCCTGTCTAATTCATAAGTAAGATTATTTGCCGCAAAAAGCTTATCCATCGCCTTGTTTAAAGGAACCTTATCCAGATAGAGGGTTACTCGCCTGTCCTGCAAGGCCTCTGAGGCGATAAAATTCAGCCCCGATTGCATAGAGAATACCTTTAATATATCCTTTAAGTTGGCATCTTGAAAATCCATAGATATATTAGGCTCAATAACGGCAGGAAGTGGCGGCTGCAGTTCAGCGTTTAGCGGGCAAATACCGAAAAGAAAACTGAAAATAACAGCAAAAATAAATGCGCGTAACTTAAAAGTCTTTTTCATCTTAGCCTCCTTAGGGTTTATTGCCGGAAATATTAGATGATGATAACTTATATTGCTGGTTTTCAAAAAATACGGTTACGCCGTCCTTGTCAATACTAACCACCCGCGTATCTTCAATAATATCCCCTACTTTTACCACTTTATTATTAATAATTGCCTGGGGGAATTTTCCGCCCCAAATTATACCCTGCACGGTCAAAGCGGGGAGCGGCTTATCGCCATATCCAGAAGTTTCGGCGGGGACCATCTGCTCCCTGCTGGGCCCTTTAAAAGGGTCCCTTGAATCCTGGGCATTATATTGCACCTCGGGCCTGGTAATAACCTGGATTGGCGCTGTTCGCTCGGTTTCTTCTAATTTATTCATCATTTCGAATTCCGAGTTAGCCGCAAATGCGTCAACACAGAATAACCCGAAAATAAATACGCTTATTAAAAAAACTTTTGTATTGGTAAAGCCGGCTCTATTCACCCCGTTCTTCCTCTCTATACAACAACACCCCGCCCATTAGGAAGGACGGAGTTCATAGCTATTCTGCAAATATGATGTTGCTTACCCTCACTTCGGCCTTTAATTCATTCGCCTCATAAACAGGAGTTATCTTTATAGCGTCTATTACATAGACATCCCGGGAACTTTCTAACCTGCTGATAAATTTTCCAAAGGGATGGTAACTTGCGGAATTAAGCACCATATCAAAACTGGATTCAATATAGTCCGCGGATCTTTGTTCCTGGCTTGGCCTGATTGAAGCAAGTTTTACGCCCGATTCCCTGGCTATATCGGTAATACTATTTATAATTGAGCTTGTATCCTTGTGAACCAGCAGGTTTTTGTATGCGCCTATTCTTCTGTCCAGCTGGCTGATGCTTTCTAACACCTCGTTCTTTTTTATCTCCGTATCTTTTTTATCCTTTAACGCCCTTACCTCTTGCTGTTGCTTTTTATAAATAAAATTAAAGGCAATCAATCCGGATACGATGACTATTGCGATATTAAAAATTTTATTCCTATCTATGGAAACTTCGTCTTTCATGCCCATACTATTTATTCTCCTAATAAGCCCTGCAAGAGATGGAAAAATTAGTGACCATTAATTTCTCCATTTTTTGACGGTCTATGGACGCGGTAATTATTTCTTTAAAGTATTTGCTGAATTCGGGATTTCCTTTCAGGCTGGCCACGAAATCATCTATCGCTTTAAATTCACTATCGCTGTTTGCCAGATAAACCATACCCTCTAAAATAAGTTTTCCCTTATCCTGCCCCTCTTCTTTCTCAAAAGAAAATTCTTGCAACCATATTCCTTTGGGGACAAGGGGCGGTATGGCATTAAGCGGAAAAGTTAAATACAACTGGTCCTTAATCAGCTTGTCTAAGGCGGCTAATTTATTCCTATAGGCGGAATCTATGCCGGTTAATTCTTCATAAGTTGCTTCCGGATTTATCGCAGAAATCGCCAGCCGCCTGCTTTTAACCGCGTTTATCTCTCTCTCCAGGAGCACCTTTTGATAAAAACCGGGCAAGAAAGCTGCCGCGCAGATCAATAAAACCAGGATAATTACGAAAGGCTGTATCCGTAAATCCTTGCCTATAAACGGCTGGGGCGCTGTTTCCGCGGCAGCAATGACTTCTTTTATCTGCTTGGTCTTAGCGGCGATTAAATCAACCCGCGGTGTTATCTTCATTGCCTTTGCCAAGGCAGAACTATACCCTTTAACGAGGCTTAAGGAGAAAGGAACTGCCTTGCCGAGGCATCTATCCACATCAATAAATTCGCCCTTCAGGCTGATATCTCTGGCCAGCGCCTCTAAATCGGACTGGTAATTTTTGCCTGAAATAAAAAACATCCGCTCTATTTTTTTGAGGGGAAATTTACGCTGGTAATAATCCAGGGATATGCGCAACTCATTTTTTAATTTCTCCAAAATTGCCCCTGAATCCGCCTCTTCTGCCGCTACGGACTCCTGAGGGCCGGCCATCAGGTTTATTTCCCGGCTAAATAAGGGAAACCCGTCTTTTAAAACCATAAAATTAATCTCATCTGCCTGGTTAAAATCTATGTCTATAACCGCCACGATGCCGCTTTCTTTTGCCCCCCCTATTTTCAGTAACCTTAAAGTGCTAAAAGCCGCATATTCCAGGGAAACTATTCTTAAATTTAATTGTTCAAAAACAGAAATATACCTGTCCAGCGTATCCTTTTTTATCCCTATCAATAAAACCAGGTTCTTACGGATACTCCTGTCGTAAAATAATTGATAATCCAGGATTAATTCCTCTGCCTTAAAGGGAAGGTATTTTTTGGCTTCAAAATTTATGGCGCGGTTTAAATCTTCGCGGGGCATAACAGGCATTTCAAAGGTGCGGATAATCAAATCTTTGCCTGACAGGGCTAAACTTGCCTCCGGGGCGGCAATATTGTTTTTCCTGAACTCGTCTTTAAAAAGGGCGACCATCTTTATCTCGCCAGGCACTTTCTCCTCTAAGTCGCTCGCGGTTATCAGTTTCTGCGGGACCTGGATATGGTTAATCAGCTTTCTGCCCTGCGCCTGGACAATGCTGATGGTGTCGGGCCCGAAATATATGCCTAAACTGTTCATTGCTTCTCCCCGGATTTTAATTCCCTGGCTGAACGCCTCCTGGTCTTCAGCCAATTGTCTATTTCCCTGCGGTCAAACCTCCACACCCCGCCTACTTTAATCCCGGAAATCCTGCCCTGATGCAGCCAATTATAAATCGTCTGCTTCTGGAGTTTCAAATAATTAGCCAATTCGTCAATATCTATAAGTCTAGTCATACTCTTCCGTCCTGTAATGAGGGATTTAATTAAAACATAAAACATTTAATTTGTCAAGTGTTTTTTTATATATATTTACTTAAAATTACTTATTGTTACTAAATAGAAAAACTCCCTCTAAAATTACCGCATATAATTTTATAATAAACTTACTTAGATTATAATAGATTTGAAAAGCCAAAGAGTTAAAGCCTGAGAGAGGATTTCTGCGAAAGATTAAAAAATTAGGGAGGAGTAATAAGGTAAGTGGCAGTACTTCGAATACAGGCAGTAATGCCTGGGGGGACAGGAGTAGCGGCATTGCATCCTGGCTCATCCACGGGGATTAAGATAATTCTTACATCAAGGATACTTGGGGGGAAAGTAGCGGCAAATTGGGGATCAAGCAGCGTAAGTGTACAGCCAAGGCCTGGACAGCTAGTAGCAATCCAACCGCCGGCAGCAGGGCCGCGCCTAAGCATTTCATAAGCATAATTCATTCCTGCCAGGGCAGCATAATAAGCCTGGATGCGGCCGACTTGGTGTTGGGTAAGCCGGGACTGGCTAGAAATAATGCTTAACACCACATTCGCCAATATCACGACTACCGACAGAGTAGCCAAAACTACCATTAAGGCTACGCCCCGCTTACGGGAATTTACCTTAAGCATCTTTTCTTAAGCTTATATTATAGCTGGCCCCCGCCCGCCGCAGAATTACATGGCCTTCACGGGCCAGCCAGCCCAAACTCATTAACGCAATATCCCGCGGCTTATCTATGCCTTTAACTAATTCCGTAAAGCTAACTTCTCCATGCTGGTCTAAAAAATGCCATATATCACCCGCTACTATGCCTATTTCGGTAATCATTTTATACCTCCATAGCTTATTCTATAATCGCCAAAAAAAATGTCAACTATTTTTTAATGAGCGGATGACTTACGGAACGCCAGTGACGTAAGTCGTAGTCCTTGACATCATAGATGTCAAGGACGTCTGCGAATTAATCCAGCACTAATTTTTATAAAGCCTTATCTCTATCTCATAGGGGACTTATACAATGCAGCCCATATGAGCTAACTCAAGCATTGTATAAAATTAGTGCTGGGTAAGTTCGGCCAAATAACTTATGTTCGCTTGCCGCACAAGCGGCACACCGGCTGTTCCGATACAGCCGGGTGCTCGCTCCATAACTTATGCCCTCACTTATTTTTTATTATAACTTCCGCAGCGAGGGCAGGTTGAAATCGCGTCTTCCTTGGTATTAATATAGGTATAGGTGCACACGGAACAAAACCAGATAAACCTGGGGTCCAGGGATAAATCCTTGTCTTTCTGCCTTTTCTTGGTAAATAGCCAGGCTACCAACAGGATATTTACAAAAAGAAAAATATATATGGTTATCGCGTAAGAAAAATCAATATTTATCATCTTTGTAGATAGGCGATTTGAAATACTTGTGTTATTCAGATTAACACCGCAAAAGCGCAAAAGTCCGCAAAGGCACAAAAGGGTTTACTGGCGCACTTTCTTTTGCGTTTTTGCGGTAATTTTGCGGCTTAGCGGTGTTAAGTATTTATTACAATTATATACCATCTTTGGGAGAAAGTTCAATTTTTACCTTCTGCCA
>VGKK01000033.1 GCA_016867095.1 Candidatus Omnitrophota bacterium
AAAATTGTAGAGAAATTGCGCGCTATGTCCCCCCTTTATGAAAAGTAATAGCTATACAATTATCTGTGTAATGTTAAATGTGTAATGTGTAACGCCGGTGTAACGGCTTTTGTATTTCCGTTACACATTTATTTGCATTACACCCACATTACACGTTACACTTTACCCCGTTAGACCCAGAAAGCCCCGGCCTTTAGGTCGGGGTCTAACGGGGTTTACACATTACACAAAACGACAGCATGCCTTTCTACCCTAAAGGATTATTTTTCTATGCAAAATAAGATTTTAGATTTTTTAAAAAGAAAGCCGGATTATGTCTCGGGCGACCAGGTCAGCCACCGCCTGGGAATCAGCCGCCAGGCATTATGGAAACACATCCAGGAACTTAAAGACACCGGCTATGATATCGTGGCCGTGCCGCATTTGGGTTACCGCCTGCTCTCTTGCCCGGATAGATTATTGCCCGGCGAAATATCCCAGCACCTTAATACCAGGTTTATGGGCAGGAAGATTTATTATTTTGACCAGGTTTCTTCAACAATGGATATGGCGATGGGCTTGGGATTAAAGTGCGCGCCCGAAGGCACGCTGGTTTTGGCAGAGGGCCAGGCTAAGGGCAGGGGCAGGTTAGGCAGGGCGTGGTTTTCGCCTAAATATAAAGGCCTATACTTCTCAGTGATTTTAAGGCCAAAGATTCTGCCGTCCCAGGCATCCATACTTACGCTTTTTTCCGCGGTCAGTATCTGCGAGGCGATAAAAGAGGCGGTGGGCGAGGATGCGCAAATAAAATGGCCGAATGATATCTTAATCCATCATAGAAAATTAGGCGGGATATTGACCGAGTTGAACGCGGAGATGGACGAGGTGCGTTTTGTGGTGGTCGGCATCGGCCTGAATGTGAATAATGACAAAAAGACACTATGCAGCGGAGCGGTTTCCCTGAAAGAGAAGAAGAAGGAAAATATCAACCGCGTAGAATTGCTTAAGGAGATATTGCGTAAAATGGAGGCAAATTATTTAGTCTTTAAGGCGCAGGGCGGCGCCCCGATATTGGAAAAATGGCGCGATTATAATATTACCCTGGGGAAAAGGATAAAGGTTTTTTCCCACCGCAGGCTTATAGAGGGCGTGGCCGTTGATATTGACAGAGACGGCGGGCTCCTGGTAAGAAATGATTCCGGCCTGACGCAGAAAGTCACTGCAGGCGACCTATCGCATTGCCGGTAATGTAAACTAAAAATTGATTACAGGTTGACAATTACCCGTTACGTTTTATAATAGGCCTATGCCTAGAGTGATGCGTTACGGGTTAATTTTTATCGGCGCCCTATTGGCTGGTGTTAATTCTGCCGCAGCCAAAGATAACCCCGCGTTAGATTTAGAAACAATGCTCCTATTCCGTACGGCAACCGCTATATAAATAAGGATACGGAGAAATTGGAGCGCAGCTTTTCGGGTTAAGCTATAAGAAGAAGCCCCAGCGCGACGGCTGGCCGCTTTTTCATACACGCTTTTCCTGGCAAGTCAAGTCTGGCCTCCAGGCTTTTTTAAATATCACCAACCTGTTTAATGTTGAATATCAGGAAATTGAAGGCATCCCTCAGCCGGGAAGATGGATTGAGGCAATGGATTGAGGCGGGCATAAAGACAAGGTTTTGAATTTATGGTATAATTTAAAAATTATGCAGAAACGCGTGGTAGTAGCGATGAGCGGGGGAGTGGATTCTGCGGTGGCCGCGGCTTTATTACAAAGGCAAGGCTATGAAGTTATCGGCATTACGATATGTTTTAATCTGGCCGATTCTCCAAAAAAGAGGCCGGGATGCTGCAGTTTTCAGGGGATAGAAGATGCCCGTAAGGTAGCGCATAAATTAGGGATAAGGCACTATGTCTTAAATATGCAGAAGAAATTGGAGGAATTTGTCATCGGGGATTTTTGTCAAGAGTATCTCGGGGGCCGCACTCCTAACCCCTGCGTCAGGTGCAATCAATATATTAAATTCGGCGTTTTATTAAAAAAGGCGCTTTCTTTGAATGCGGACTACTTGGCTACCGGCCATTATGCGCGTATAGAAAGGTCGCCACGTCGCCACGTCGCCACGTCACCAACATATTTATTGAAGAAAGGCAGGGATAAATTTAAGGACCAGTCGTATTTTTTATACCGGCTGAACCAAAACCAGCTTAAACATATAATTTTTCCGCTGGGTAATTATACGAAGGAAGAGGTGCGTAAATTAGCGCGCGGGTTTGGCCTGGCGGTAGCGGATAAATTAGCCAGCCAGGAGATTTGTTTTTTAGCCGGCGGAGATTATCGTGGATTTTTAAAAGAAAGATTACGCGGATTAAGGGCCGCGGGCCCAAAGCCCGGCCCGGTTATGGATAAACAAGGTAATATCCTTGGCCAGCATAAGGGGATTGCCTTTTATACTATTGGCCAGCGTGAAGGCTTAGGCATCTCTAGCGGGCAGGCTTTATATGTAACCCGGATAGACCCCAAGAATAATAGTATTATGGTAGGCGCCAAAGAGGACGCCTGCAGCAGGGAATTTTGGGTTAAGGAACCGCACTTTATTGCCAAAGAATTAAAAAAGAAGGTTGCTGTTAAGGTCAGAATAAGATATAATCACAGGCAAGCTTGGGCGCAAATCGCGCCCGGGAAAAACAGGATTAAGGTTTGTTTTAGAAAGCCGCAGTTTGCCGCCACTGCCGGACAATCCGCTGTTTTCTATGATAAAGATATAGTATTGGGCGGCGGTATAATTGATGAAGTTTTAGCTTAACGTAATTATAATAATCTCCAGGGTACAGTTACAATCTCGGGTTTAAAAACGGTACCCGATTGGATTTGCAAACGGTGCTAAAATGAAGAGGGAATTTAATGATTTGTCGGGAAAAATCAGGGAATTAAAGAAAAAGCGCGACGCCATTATTTTGGTGCACAATTATCAGCTTCCCGAGGTCCAGGACGTGGCGGATTACCGGGGAGATTCCCTGGAGTTGAGCCGTATTGCCGCCAAAACCGAAGCCAAGGTGATTATTTTTTGCGGGGTGCATTTTATGGCGGAAACCGCCTCCATTCTTTGCCCGGATAAAAAAGTAATTATGCCTGATGTTAACGCCGGCTGTCCTATGGCAAATATGATTAATGCCGAGCAGCTGAGAAAATTAAAAAAGGAGCACCCTAAGGCCGTGGTAGTCGGCTATGTTAATACTTCGGCCGAGGTAAAGGCGGAGTTAGATGTTTGCTGCACCTCTACCAATGCCGTGGCCGTAGTCAACGCCTTAATTAAGGAAGAAGAGATTATTTTTGTGCCGGATAAATACCTGGCAGATTATGTTTCTAAGCACACCCATAAGAAGCTTATCTCCTGGAATGGCTTTTGCCCCACGCACGTAAAAATCCTGCCCGAAGACATAAAAAGAGAGAAAAAATTTCATCCTCAAGCCAAGGTAATGGTGCATCCGGAGTGCCTGCCGCAAGTAGTGGCCTTGGCGGACGAAGTGCTTTCTACCAGTAAAATGTGCCAGTTTGCCAAAGAAACCAGCGCCAAAGAGATAATTGTCGGCACTGAGGTGGGGTTGATTTACCGGTTAAAAAAAGATAATCCGGCAAAGGAATTTTATCCCGCGTCAGAGGCCGCGGTTTGCCCGAATATGAAGCGCGCCACTCAGGAGAAGATTCTTTGGGCATTAGAAGAGCTTAAGGAAGAAGTAGAGGTTCCCGATAGTATCCGCCTGCGCGCCAGGAAGGCCATTGACCGGATGCTGCAAATAGTCTGAGATAAATACTGTGTAAAGTGTAATGTGTAAAGTGTAATGTGGGTGTAACGCAAAAGATTGTGTAATGGAAATACAAAAAAACAAAGTTTTTGCATTACACATAGAACCATTACACCAGCATTACACATTACACAATTAACATTACACAAAATTATGAATATTCCAATCATTTACGAAGATGATTGGTTTTTGGTCGTGGATAAGCCCGCGGGATTAGTAACTATACCTACGCCGAGAAAAGAATCGCGCACCTTAACCAGCGTTCTGAACGCGGACTTGGCGCAAAAGGCCATAGCATACCGCCTGCACCCCTGCCATCGTTTAGACCGGCAGACCTCAGGTTTAATTATTTACGCCAAGGGAAAGTCCAGCCAGAGAATGATGATGGATGAGTTTAGGCAGAAAAGAGTTAAAAAGGTATATCTTGCTTTTGTGCAGGGGGCTTTAGCTAAAAACCAGGGCGAAATAAAAACGCCTATTGAGGGCCAGGCAGCGGTTACGCAATACCGGGTTATCCAGAAAAGAAAGGGCTTTACCATTTTAGAGGCCAGGCCCCTTACCGGCCGCACGAATCAATTAAGGATACATTTTAAGGCTATCGGCCATCCCATATTAGGCGATACTAAATTCGCCCTGCGCCGGGAGTTTAAAGTTAAAGCCAGGCGCCTGTGTCTGCATGCCCGGGCCTTAGAATTTATTCATCCCATAAATAAAAAAATAATTTCTCTGCGCGCAGAGTTACCTAAAGACTTGCAGGAATTTTTGGGGATACCCTTGTGAATAGATTCAAAGAAGTCCCTAAAATATGAATAGAGAGAAGATAAAAAATATATCTGTAATCCTGTCCTGGGCTACATACGACCTCTCCAACCAGTTTTTCGCCCTGAATATCGTTTCTCTGTATTTTGTGCGCTGGCTGACCCTGGAAAGACAACAGCCGGAGATTTTTTACAGCTTATCTTTCGGCATCTCCACATTTTTTGTGGCTATTTTGGGGATAATTCTCGGCGCTGTTTCTGATGCCGCCGCCAGGCGCCGGCCGTTTCTGGCCTATTTAACATTACTCTCCATTATTTTTACCATGCTTTTAGGCAGGGATAATATTTTTTTCGCCCTGTTATTTTTTGCCATTGCCAATTTTGGCTGCCAGACCGCCATTGTTTTTTATAATGCCCTGATGGCAGGCATCGCCCCGCCGGATAAAATTGGCCTGGTTTCCGGCTTGGGAAAGATGTTCGGATATACCGGCGCTATTTTGGCATTGTATATCTTTAAGCCCATAGTCCTTGCCAGCGGCTACCGGGCTACTTTTTTGCCTACCGGCCTTTTATTCTTATTTTTTTCTCTGCCCTGCCTGATTTTCGTGAAAGATAAAAACCCCAAGGCAAAAATAGGACTGCCGCGTTATTTTAAAAAGGAAGGCCTGACGGAAATTTTTCAGAGCTTGCGGGGGAGCGTTTCCGGCGCGCAGAGTTTTCCCGGGCTATCGGATTTTTTAAAGGCCGCGTTTTTCGGCTTGTGCGCGGTTAACGCGATTATTCTTTTTATGTCTATATATGCCAGCCGGGTTTTTAAATTAGGTGAGGCGCAGGTGATTAACTTGATTACTTTCTCTACTTTTTTTGCCATGGCCGGCAGTTTTTTTTCCGGAGTAATTAGCGATTACTTAGGGGCTAAGCGCATCTTAAGCGCCGTCTTTATACTTTGGATAATTGCTTTTTTGGGCGGCGCGCTGGCTAAAGATATTCATTTCTACTGGGTTATCGGCGCGCTAAGCGGCGTGGCCCTGGGCGCGACCTGGGTGGTCGGCCGCGCCATGGTGATAAAGCTGGTGCCGCCTGAGAAAATCGGCGAGGTATTTGGTTTATATAACCTGGTCGGTTATATTGCCGCGGTAGTGGGGGCAATTTTTTGGGGGTTGATAGTGTTATTGTTTAAACAATACGGCGAATGGGGATACCGCGCGGCGCTATTAAGTTTAGTTTTATTTATGACGCTGGGCCTGATTTTTCTTTTGCGCCTGCCGGACAGGGGAAAAACCCGATGAACCAAGACAGTTTAGTAATCCATAGGACATTCAGCGAAAGTGCCCGCCGCTACCCGGATAAAGCGGCCTTGTGTTTTAAGAAAGATAACCAGTGGTTTACTATTACTTACCGGGATTTAGAGGCCTCCAGCCATAAGGTAGCCGCGTTTTTAATACGGCAGGGTTTTAAAAAAGGGGATTTTGCCGCCCTGGTTTTAGAGAACCGGCCGGAGTGGGCCGTAATTTATTTAGGCATAATGTACGCTGGCCTGGCCTGTGTGCCTTTAGACCGGCAGTTAAACCGCCAGGAAATAGATAATCTGATACTTGACAGCGGGGCGAGGATTATCTTTTCCTCTCAGGCCATCTTTACGGAAAAATTTAAAGTCCAGGCTCAGAATTACTCTCTCAAATTTGTTCTAGTAGATTATCCCGGCCAAGAAGAGCAGGCTATTATCAATTTTGCGGATATAGAAGAGATTAAGCCGGATATGTCGTTGTTTCCAGAAGTTTCCTCTGAAGATGTGGCTTCGCTGATTTATACCTCCGGCACTACGGCCAAACCCAAGGGCGTTTTATTAAGCCATAGAAATATCTGTTCTAATTTTAGGAGCGTCCAGGCGTTGAATATCTGCAACAGGGATGATAATATCCTTTCCATTTTACCGCTGCACCATACCTACGCCTTTATGGTAACTTTAATTGTGCCGCTTTTTTGGGGCGCGCAAGTTACTTATGCCTTGAGTTTTAAGCCCGCGGATTTAACCCAAATCGTCAAAGAGGCCAAGGTCACGATTTTAGTCGGCGTGCCCCAGCTTTTTACCATGCTGCATAAAGCCATCCGGGAGCGGCTGAAAAAGATTCCTTTCATCTTGCGGCCATTCTCAATGCCCTTAGTTACACTAAAGCTGCGCAGCCAGTTTAGGGCTTTGCGCCTTTTGGTCAGCGGCGGGGCAAGGCTTGAGCCGAAGGTTAACCGCGATTTATCCAGGCGCGGATTTAAAATAATTGAAGGCTATGGCTTGACCGAAACCTCCCCGATAGTAACGCTGAATCCGCCGCAAAAAATAAAGATCGGCTCGGTAGGTAAATCCATACCGGATGTTGAGATAAAGATACTCGATCCGGATAACGCCGGAGTAGGAGAGGTGCTCATTAAGGGGCCGAATGTGATGCAGGGGTATTTTAAGCGCCCGGATTTAACTGCCGAAGTGATTAAAGACAGCTGGTTTTATTCCGGGGATTTGGGCTGGATTGACAAGGGGGGATATCTTTTTCTTACCGGCAGGAAAAAGGATGTGATTGTTTTGTCTTCAGGCAAGAATATTTATCCCGAGGAGCTTGAAGAGTATTACAGTAAGAGCCCCTATATAAAACAAATCTGCGTCCTTTCCCGCCAACAGGAGAAATTCGGCCGCTTAATAGAATCATTGCATGCCATAATTGTCCCGGATTTGGAATATTTTCGCCAGAAAAAAGAAGCAAACATCCAGCTTAAGATGCGCTGGGAACTGGAGAATTTAGCCAAGGCATTGCCTTCTTATCAGCATATTATGGGCTTTACTATTACCAAAGAAGAATTGCCCGCCACCGCCTTAAGGAAAATTAAGCGGTATGAAGTCAGGAAAAAATATCTTCAAGCTGAGCCGGAAGAGCCCCAGGCGCAGGCCGGGCCTGTGGAGTTTTCCGAAGAGGACAAGGCGGTTTTGAACATTGAGCTGGCCAAAAAAATCCTTAATTATATGTCCGGCGAGCTGAAGAAACCCGTATCTTTAGACAGCCACCTGGAAATAGATTTGGGCATTGATTCTTTGAGCAGGGTGGAGTTAGGACTGGGGCTGGAGGCGCTTTTAAAGATAAAAATCCCCGATGAATTGCTTTATAGTATCTCTACGGTAAGGGAGATTATCCTCAATATACAGGGCTTTATGGGCACGGGCTCCGCTTATAAAAGCGAAAGCGCGCAGCAAAAAAGCTGGGGCCAGATTTTAAAAGATTTACCTGCCGAAGGCAAGCTTAAAAAAATAAGGCTTCAGGCCGGAATTTTAGATAAATTATTTACTTTAATATTTAAGTGCCTGTTTTTATTTATCTTTGGCGTTTTTTGGCGGCTGAAAATAAAAGGAAGGGAATTCTTCCCCAAAGAAGGGCCGTATTTGATTTGCCCCAATCACGCCAGTTATCTGGACGGCCTGGTGGTTTTTGCCGGCGTTCCATTTAGCCGCGCCAGCAATACCTTCTTTTTGGGCTACAGCGAGATATTTGAGCTGTCCCTGATTAGATGGGCGATAAAGGCCGGCCGCCTTATCCCGCTGGATCCGGCAGCGCATTTAACCGAGGCCCTGCAGTATGTTTCTTTGGCATTGAGGCATAAAAAAATAGTCTGCATTTTTCCCGAGGGCAGGCGTTCCATAGACGAGAATATCCAGGAATTTAAAAAGGGAACCGGCATATTAATCAAGGAATTAGGCATCCCGGTTATCCCCGCCTATATTAAAGGTTCGCACCAGGCCTGGCCGAGGACGAACCGCCTGCCGCGCCCGGCGGCCTTAAAAATTATTTTTGGCCGGCCGGTTTCATTAAAAGAGCTAAGCCAAAGGCAGGCGCAGGATGCCGGCCTGGATGATTATGAGGTTATTGCCAAAAACTTAAGGCAAGAGGTATTGAAATTGGTATGTTGAATTATATAATTTTAGGGATAGTGCAGGGCCTTACCGAATTTTTTCCGGTGAGCAGTTCCGGGCACCTGGTGATTATGCAAAAGTTTTTAGGCGCCGGCCCGCAGAATGCCGCCGCAGCCGTGGTTTTGCATTTAGGCACAGCCCTGGCAGTAGCGGTTTTCTTTTTTCACGAGATATTAAAGGCATTGCGCGATAAAAAAACATTATTGTTGATATTGGTGGTAACGGCGATTACCGGCGTCATTGGCGTATTGGGAAAGGATTTTTTTGAGCGCTTGTTTAGCCTGCCGAAAATGGCGGCAGGGGCGCTGGTTTTTACCGGCGCGGTGCTTATCTTAACAAAATTCACTTCCGAAAAGAAGGCAATTGTGCAAATAAAGGATGCCTTAATCTTGGGCCTTACTCAAGGGTTGGCTATTGTCCCCGGGATTTCGCGTTCGGGAATGACCATCTCCACGCTTTTGTTCCGGGGGGTTAACCCGCAGGTAAGTTTTAATTTTTCTTTCATCATTTCTCTGCCTGCCATATTAGGGGCAGCGGTGTTAGAGGCTAAAGGCATCTGTTTTCTGCTTAAAGGCAATCTCGGCGGGCTTGCCGCGGGCTTTATTTTTAGTTTCTCAAGCGGCATATTGGCGTTGACATTATTAAGGAAGATTCTGATGCGGGCGAAATTCCATTATTTTGGGTATTATTGTATTTTGATAGGGATAATGACATTATTATTGGTAGCTGGGAGATGACGGATTAAAAGCGATTATCGGAATATCAGAATATCAGAGCGGGATTATCAGAGGATCAGATTATCAGAAAAAACAGGGAAGTTTTTTATATTTCTAATGCTCTGATAATCTGATTTTCCAGCTCTGATACTCTGGTCTTCTCATATTCGCACTTAAGATATTAATATTATGAGTATAATCGTTTTGGGGACAGTGGCATTAGATACAGTAAAGACGCCTTTTGGCAAAAGAAGGCATATGTTAGGCGGCTCAGCCGTGCATTTTGCCATGGCCGCGCGCCTTTTTGCCGATGTCAACCTGGTGGCGATCATCGGAGAGGATTTTCCTAAAAAATACATTAATTTCCTCCATCAAAAGGGCGTTATCCTGACTTCCCTGATAAAAAGTAAGGGAAAAACTTTTAAATGGGAAGGCCAATACCAAGGAGACCTGAATACCGCGCTGACTTTAAATACCGAGCTGGGCGTATTGTCAATATTCCGGCCGGTAATTTCCCCGGCGCAGAGAAAAATAAAAAATATCTTCCTGGCCAATGTTGACCCGGACATACAAATGCATTTATTGAGGCGTTTACATTCTCCCCAATTGGTGGGGTTGGACAGCATGAACTATTGGATAAACCACAAGCGCAGGGCGCTGCTGCGCCTGTTAAAAAAAGTGGATATTTATGTGGCTAACGACCAGGAGGCGCGCAGCTTGTCCGGCCAAGCCAACCTGGTCAAGGCCGCGGAAGCGTTGCGCGCGCAAGGGCCGCGCATGGTCTTGATTAAAAAAGGAGAGCACGGAGTGCTGTTTTTGAGCGATAAATTTATCTTTTCTATACCCGCTTATCCTACCCATAAGGTAGTTGACCCGACAGGCGCGGGTGATACTTTTGCCGGCGGCTTTATGGGGTTTCTCGCCCGGGCGAAAAAGATAAACCAGGCGGGCATTAAAAAGGCCATTGCCTACGGCACGGTAGCCGCCTCCTTTAACGTAGAGGGTTTTGGCGTGCAGAAAACCGCGCAACTGGGCCGCAAAGATTTAGAGCGCCGGTTAGCCAAATTCAGGAAATATGTTTTATTCTAAGTAAAGAAGGAGACGAAGATGCTAGAAGAAAAAATCCTGAATGATTATAAAGAGGCGATGAAGAAAAGGGAGAGCCTAAAAAGTTCGGTCTTAAGCTTTTTGCGCGCGGAGATGATTAATTGCGCCACCGCTAAGAAAAAGAATGCCCTGGATGACGGCGAGGTTATCTCCGTAATTAAAAAACAGATTAAACAACGGCAGGAAGCAATTACGCAATTTAGGGCGGGCAATCGGCCGGATATGGCGGATAAAGAGGCAAAAGAGATGGAAATCCTAAAGCAATACTTGCCGCCCGAGCTGCCGCTTGGGGAGATTAAGAAGATAATTGAAGAGGCGGTGTCTGCCGTCGGCGCCAAAGATATGAAGGATATAGGTAAGGTGATGAAAGAGGTAACTGCCAAAGTGGCTGGCCAGG
>VGKK01000034.1 GCA_016867095.1 Candidatus Omnitrophota bacterium
GCTTCCAAGAACCCCAGAGGCCTTTATTTCTGGCAGGAGATAACAAAAAAAGACCATTCTGGCCAGCCCGAGTTATTTTAGGGAAATATTTTCCGTATAATCCAGGGAAAATGGTATAATGTAGATTATGGAAAAGATTTTTCGAAAATCTTTGTTATACAGGAGTGAAGTTGAATATGCCGATTTCTGCTTAAATCATGTGGAAGGCTGTTCCCATGGTTGTAAGTACCCTTGCTACGCCTATATGATGAAAAAGAGATGCGGCATAGTCAAAACTTATGAAGATTGGTGCAGCCCGAAGATTGTTTCCAATGCTTTAGAGCTTTTAGATAAAGAGATTCCTAAATATAAGGATAAAATAAAATATGTCCATCTATGTTTCTCTACGGACCCCTTTATGTATAACCAGCCGGAAGTAGGCGGATTAAGCCTGAAAATTATTGATCGGCTTAACCAAAATAGCATTCGTTGTACTGTATTAACTAAGGGTTTTTATCCAAATGAATTAGCAAACAGAAATGGGCAGAGTACGAATAATGAGTATGGCATTACGTTGGTATCCCTGAATGAAGATTTTAGGAAGGAATTTGAGCCAAATTCAGCTCCGTTTAAGGATAGGATTAAGGCCCTAAAGAATTTAAGCAGCAGGGGGTTTAAAACTTGGGTAAGTATGGAGCCATACCCAACACCAAACTTAATTAAACAGGATTTACGAGAGATTTTAGAAGCAGTAGCATTCGTGAATAAAATTATCTTTGGGCGGCTTAATTATAGTGTTAAATCTTCAGAATTTAAATATACCAAAGAGTTTTATAACAGTTTGGCTAAAGTAGTAATTAAATTCTGCAAAAAAAACAACATTGCGTATCACATTAAGGAAGGGACACAACAATAAAGCGGCCGTGTTTAACAAGGGATCAGCAGAATAAAAGACGGAAAGATATTCCGTCTTTTATTTTATCTCCTTGACGCTTATTTAGCGCGAGAGTATAATTTGGCATATAATATGGCATCACTGGACACTAAAGAATGGAGCGCGGTTTATGGCCTATAAATTACTGGTGGTAGATGATGACAAGGATATTGTGGAGATGCTGCAGAAAAGGCTTATGCAGGAGGGTTATGCCGTGGCGGTTGCCTTTGACGGCGAAGAAGCGCTAATAAAGGTAAAACAGGAAAATCCGGATATTATACTTTTGGATTTGATGATGCCCAAGCTCAACGGCTTTGAGACCCTGAAGGAAATCAGGCAGAGCCATAATGACAAGTGGAGGCCGGTGATTATTATCAGCGCCAAGGCTGAATTAGAGTCCTTAAAGACCTGTTACGGCCTGGAGGCAGACCATTATTTGACCAAGCCCTGCAATATGGCGGATATCCTGCGCGGCATTGAGACTATGGTTTCCCTGATTCCCTTCCGCATAAAATAAAATCAAGCTATGCATTACCCCTTTAAGGAAATAGAAGAAAACTGGCAGAAGCTCTGGCAGGAGAAAGCGGTCTTTAAGGCCGCGGCGGAAGAAGGCCGGCCCAAGTATTATCTCCTGGAGATGTTTCCTTACCCTTCGGGAAAAATCCATATGGGCCATGTGCGCAATTACACCATCGGCGATGTGGCCGCGCGTTTTAAGATGATGCAGGGATTTTTAGTCTTGCACCCGATGGGATTTGACGCCTTTGGCCAGCCCGCGGAGAACGCCGCCATAAAAAATAAGACCAAGCCCGATATTTGGACGCATAAATGCATTGCCTGGATGCGCCAGGAGCTGCAGAGGATGGGGTTCTCCTATGATTGGGAGAGGGAAGTCTCTACCTGCGACAGCGATTATTACAAATGGAACCAGTGGATATTTTTAAGGATGTTTGAGCGGGGCCTGGCCTATAAAAAAGCCTCGTCGGTGAATTGGTGCCCGGCTTGCGAGACCACTTTAGCTAATGAAGAGGTGGTTGACGGCGGATGCTGGCGCTGCCACAGCCCGGTGCAGCAGAAAGACCTGGAGCAGTGGTATTTAAAGATTACCGCTTACAAGGATAAATTATTGGAGGATTTAGGCCAGCTAAAAGACTGGCCGGAGCGGGTTATTGCCATGCAAAAGAACTGGATCGGCAAGAGCCAGGGCGTGGAGATTTATTTTAAGGAAAAACAAAGCGGAGAAATTATTCCGGTTTTTACCACGCGCCAGGATACGATTTTCGGCGCTACCTACATTGTTTTGGCGCCTGAGCATCCTATGGTTTTAGAGATGATTAAGGGTAAGCCCCAGGAAAAAGAGGTTTTAAAATTTATCGCCAAGGTCAGCCAGGAGAGTAAGGTGGTGCGCGCAGCTGAAGACGTGAAAAAAGAAGGCGTCTTTAGCGGCAGCTATGCTATTAATCCGGTGAATAACGAAGCGGTGCCGATTTGGATAGCGGATTATGTTTTGATGGAATATGGCACCGGCGCGATTATGGCTGTGCCGGCGCATGACCAGCGCGACTTTCTTTTTGCCAAAGAGCATGGCTTGCCGATGAGGATTGTAATTCAGTCACAAGTCACAAGTCACCCTTCGACTGCGTCCCTCGACAAGCTCGGGACTTCGCTCAGGGCAGGCAAGTCACAAGTTGAAGATATGACCGAGGCTTATGAAGGCGATGGTATCCAGGTTAATTCCAGCCAATTCAACGGCCTGCCGAATCAGGAAGCTAAGTTAAAGATTGCCCAGTGGATGGAGGAAAAGGATATCGGTAAGATACAGGCGCATTGGCGGCTGCGCGACTGGCTGATTTCCCGGCAGCGTTATTGGGGCACGCCTATCCCGATTATCTATTGCCCGAAATGCGGGATTGTCGCCGTGCCTGACGCGGATTTACCTGTGGAGCTGCCAAAAGAGGCGCCCTTTACCGGAGAGGGCGGCAGCCCTTTAAATAAGGTCAAGGAATTTGTGCAGGCCAAGTGCCCGAAATGTAAAACCGCTGCCCGGCGCGAAACCGATACTATGGCCACCTTCTTTGATTCCTCGTGGTATTTCTTAAGGTTTTGCTCGCCTAAATTTTCCAAAGCCCCGTTTGATAAGCTGGAGGTTAAATACTGGATGCCGGTTGACCAGTATATCGGCGGCATTGAGCACGCTATTTTGCATTTATTATATTCGCGCTTCTTCAACAAATTTTTTAAGGACCTCGGAATGCTGGATTTTGACGAGCCCTTCAGCCGCCTCTTGACCCAGGGTATGGTTTTAAAAGACGGGGACGTGATGTCAAAATCGCGCGGCAATATTGTTGACCCGGATTCTATTATCAAAAAATACGGGGCAGACACCCTGAGGCTATTTATCCTTTTTGCCGCGCCGCCGGAAACCGAACTGGAGTGGGATGACCGCGGCATTGATGGCGCCTTTAAATTCTTAAACCGCGTCTGGCGCCTTATACAAAGTCACCACGTCACCACGTCACCACGTCACCAGCCACAGGATTTAAATACAGTAAAGAAGAAAATGCACGCAACTATAAAAGAAGTTACAGAAGACCTGGAGAATTTTAAATTCAATACTGCCATTGCCAGCTTAATGGAATTCGTAAATACTATTTATCACTCAGGGCAGGACGAAGAAATACTTTTAAATTTGATTATCCTGCTTAGCCCCTTTGTGCCGCATTTTAGTGAAGAGCTTTGGCAGCGCCTGGGCAATGCGGAGAGTATTTTTAGGGCGCGCTGGCCAAAATATGACCCGGCAATGCTCGCGGAAGAAAAGGTAACTATTGTCATTCAGGTAAACGGCAAGGTGCGCTCCAAGATAGAGGTCCCCGCGGATATCAGCGAGGATAGGCTTAAAGGATTGGTGCTTAGCGATGAGAAATTAAAGCCCTGGCTGCAAAATAACCCCCCCAAGAACTTCATTCTCGTCCCCAAAAAACTCGTCAATATCGTTGTTTAACCCGCTGTAAAAAATCCCGTTACCTGCCTGCCGGCAGGCAGGGATTTTGCCATCCTTTAACTTGACCTAAAATAATTCAACTTTTTTAGTTAGATTGCGCCACATTTTACGTCTATTGTATTAGAGAGGGGGTGTTTTTATGTTTACGCTGACAAATCAGGAGCGGCAGGTGGTGGCGTTTCTTGCCGCTATGGCCCTGGTAGGCCTGGGAGCGGATTTTTTAATTAAAAAATACATACCGGCTAAATCCCTGGCGCCTTTTACTCAGGATTTGGGAAAAATTGATTTAAACCGCGCGGATAAGCAATTGTTAATGGCTGTTCCGGGGATAGGAGAAAAATTAGCCGGACGCATTATCGCCTACCGCCAGAAACAGTCGGGTTTTCAGGCGCTGGAGGAATTAAAAAGCATCCAGGGGATAACCGAATACAGGTATGAGAAAATAAAAGGCGCGTTTTTCCTGCGGCAGTAAAATGAAAAGGCCCTTAGTTAGCTTAGCAATAGTTTTTTCTTTGGGAATCCTGGTTGCCAGCCGGATAAAAATCCCGTTTATGGGCCTCTATTTTTTGGCCGCCTTATTTTTAGCCCTGATTTTATTTCCGGCAAAAACCGGATGCAGGTTTAGCCTCAGCTTATTGGGCCTTTGTTTTTGTTTAGGGGCGTTATTTTTAAAAAATGCGCAAGGCCTGCTGCCGCAAAACCATATCTCCAGGATGATTTATTATAAAAACAGCCAGCTTTATTTAATCAGGGGCATGGTCAGCAGCGAACCCGAAGTAAAAAATAACAAAACCTCCTTTTTCTTTAAAACGCAAAGCGTGCAATCCGCTAATTTAAACCGCAGCTGCCGCGGGGATATCCTGGTTTATTTAAAAGGCGGCAGCAAGTTGCATTATGGCGAAGAGTTAATCCTGCGCGGCAATTTGCGCCGCCCTTTTGCCAGGGCAGGCCCCCGCCAGATGAGTTACCGGGATTATTTATACCGCAGGAACGTCTATTTTATAATGCGCGTGGAAAACAGCGCGGATATGTTCAGGCTCAACAGGAATAAGGGTTTTATCTTAAAGAGGCTCGCCTTGTGGCTGAAGCATAAGATGGAAGAGGCGCTTTTTCGCTACGCCTCGCCGCTTACGGCCGCGATATCGGCAGCTATGATTTTAGGCGAAAAGACAAATATCCCATGGTTCGTTAATGACGCGATGATGAAATCCGGCACCCTGCATATCCTGGTGGTGAGCGGTTTTAACGTGGGCATAATCAGTTTTATTATTGTTTTATTTTTAAAATTGTTCCGGCTGCCGCGCCAATTGCGTTTTTGGCTGACGGTTTTTTTACTGGTGGTTTATTGCCTGATTACCGGCGCTTCCACTCCTTGCGTGCGCGCTACGGTGATGTCAGTGGTATTTTTATTTTCTTTTTTGTTAAAGAGAGAGCCGGATATCTACAGTTCCTTAAGCGCGGCCGCGTTATTTATCCTGGTAATTAACCCTATGCAGTTATTTGACATAGGATTTCAGCTCTCTTTTGTTAGCGTCTTGGCCATAGTTTATCTTTATCCCAAGCTAAAGGCGCGCTGCCCCGCGGCTATTACCAAGGTAAAGCCCTGGCAGGGCATTATCAATGGCGGCCTGGTTTCTCTTTCTGCCTGGTTAGGAACAGCGGGTTTTATTGCCTGCTACTTTAAGATTTTTTCTCCGGTAACGGTATTGGCCAATTTATTTATTGTGCCGATAGCCACCTTGATTACTCTGTGCGGGTTAAGCCTGATCGTCGCGGGCCTGGTTTTGCCCGGACTGGCTTATCTTTTTGCCCCTGTCTGTGAACTATTGGTTAGCGCCTTGGTGGCTGTAAATACCCTGCTGATTAAGCTGCCCGGAGCGTATTTACGCCTGCCTTAAGACGCCTGCCTTAAGAGGTTGACAAAGCCCCGCATATATGATAAAGTTAACTCATTATGAAGCGCGCCGCCGCCATCCTGGTTATTCTGGTTTCTTTAGCCGTTACCCCTGCCTATGCCTATTGGATTTGGACCCCCAAGACCGGCAAGTGGACTAACCCTAAGACCTCGGCCAAGCCTTCTCCCAGGGAGCAATTTGACTTTGCCAAAGGTTTTTACGAATTAAAGAATTACCCGGAGGCAAAGGCCGAATTTAAGAAAGTCCTGAAATATTACCCTAAATCTTTTGAGGCCTCTGAAAGCCAGTATTATCTCGGGCTTATTGAAGAGGAGCAGGATAATCTATACGAGGCATACCTGGCTTACCAGAAGGTCATTGATAAATATCCCTTTTCCGAAAGGATCCAGGAAATTATTGAACGCGAATATAAGCTTGGGGAGAAGTTTATGGAAGGCCAAAGGCGTAAGGCCCTGGGCGTGGCGCTGCCGGTAGAAAATCCGGCCATAGAGATATTTAACAAGGTAATAGAAAACTCTACCTATGGGCCGCTTGCCGCCGCCGCCCAGTATAAACTGGGTTTAGTTTTAAAAGGGCTGCTCAGGTATTATGAAGCGGAAGAGGCATTTAATAAGGTAATTTCTAATTATCCCGGCAGTGAATGGGTGGAGGCGGCGAAATTCCAGATTGCCGCCTGCCGCGCGGCAGTATCGCGCAGCCCGGATTATGACCAGTGGGCCACTCAGGAGGCAAAGGAGAAATTTGAGGAATTTGTCCAGGAGCATCCCGACGCGGTTTTATCGCGCGAGGCCGAAAAAAATATCGCGCGCTTAAGGGAAAAAGAGGCCGAGGCTTCTTTTAATATCGGGCGCTTCTATGAGAAACAAAAAGAGGCCGCGGCGGCCAGGATTTATTACCAGAGAGTAATGGATGATTATCCCGAAAGCCGCTGGGCGGTTAAGGCGCTGGAGAGATTACAAATAATGGAGAAGAAGAAATGAATACCCGTAAATTATTTTTGCTGGTATCGGCCGTCTTCATCATCGGAGGCTGCGGTTATACTACCCGCTCGGCGATTTCCAGCAGGTTTAAGACCATATATATTACGCCTTTTCTAAATAGGGTAGATATTACCCAGGAGACCGACGTGGCCAGTAAGTATAAAATCTACAGGCCCTACCTGGAGACGGATATTACCAAGGCGGTGATTGATAAATTCCTCTGGGACGGGAACTTGAGGCCCACAAAGGCGCAGGCCGCGGACGTAACCTTAAAAGGCGAACTGGTTGAGTTTCGCAAAGACCCTCTAAGGTATACTGATGACGAGGACGTGGAAGAATACCGGATTAACCTGATCGTCAATCTCAGCCTTTGGGACAACAGGGAAAATAAATTAGTCTGGGAGGAGCCGCGTTTTACCGGCGATACCACATATTTTCCTATCAGCACTAACCCGCAATATAAATCCGAGGCCGCTGCCATAACCACTGCAATCACGGATTTAGCGCAGCGGATTGTGGAACGCACAGTTGAGGAATGGTAAAAAAAGCCAGTTCTACCTACCTGTTTATCGGCCAAGGCTCCCTATCTAAAGATATCAAACTTAAGGCACTAAGGCAGGAATGGTTAAGCCAGGATACAGAGCAGTTTAATCTGGATATACTCTATGGCAGGGAGCTGAGTCTGAAGGGCCTGCAGGAAAAACTTTTGTGCCTTCCGGTAAGGGCAAAAAACAGGATAGTGGTAATAAGAGGCGCGGCAGCCCTTAAAGAAGAAATTAAAGAGTTTATCGTTGGCTATGTCAGGAAGCCTTACGCCGGCGTAATCCTTATTTTAGATATAGACCGCCAGGACCCCAAAGATAAATTTGCCGGCCGGATTTTTAAATATGCCGAAACCTCCCGTTTCCAGGAAGCAGCCTTGCCGGATACTTTTATGCTTGGCCGGCAGATAGGCCTGGGGAGGCCGGATTACGCCTTGAGGTTATTATACCAGCTTTTGAAAAACGGGGAAAAACCGGAGCGGATTTTAGGGGGCTTAAGGTATTCTTGTGAAAGAAACGCCGCTTCCCTGCTCCAGAAGAGAAAGAGGCTGAAGCTTATTTTGGGCTGTGACGTGGAGATTAAGACCGGCAGGCTAAAGCCTTCTTTTGCCTTGGAAAAACTGGTGATAGGCCTATCTTGTCTTAGATAGCCTTTTTACCAAGCGCGATTTTTTGCGGTTAGCGGTGCGGGGATGGATGATTCTTTTTTTAGCCGCTTTATCCAGCTCGGAAAATACTTTCCCCAGGAGCGACTTGGCTTCGGTAATATTTTTCGCCGCCAAAAGCGCCTGAAATTTTTTTAAGGTCTTTTTTAGCTGGTGTTTTACTTTAATATTACGCAGGCGCCTTTTTTTATCTGCGCGTTTTCTTTTTAAAGAAGTTTTGCGTCTGGGCATATATTCCTCCGTATTTAAAAAGCATTTTACCATAGTTAATAAGATATGTCAATAGAGCATACCCCTGCCGGAGAATCCCACCGCGCGATCGCTAAATTTGCCGGGGTCATCGGTTTTGCCACGCTCTGTTCCCGCCTGTTGGGGTTTATCCGCGATATCGTCATTGCCAGGTTATTCGGGGTTTATATTTACGCCCAGGCATTTGTCATTGCCTTTAAGATCCCCAATTTATTGCGCGATTTGGTGGGCGAGGGCGCCACCAACGCGGCCGTAGTGCCGGTATTCACCCAGTATTCGCTAAAGCACAATAAAGAGGAATTCTGGGAGCTTGCCAACACCGTCTTAAACCTGCTTTTGGTTATCGTGGCAAGCATCACCATTTTGGGCATTATTTTTTCTCCGGTGATTGTGCGCCTGATTGCCCCGGGTTTTATTGCCGAGCCCCAGAAATTGGCCGCCACGATTAAATTAAACCGGATTATTTTTCCTTATATCCTGCTGGCGAGCCTGGCCGCCTATTCCATGGGCATCCTTAACTCCTTAAGGCATTTTTCTGTCCCGGCTTTTGCGCCCTGCCTTTTGAATATCTCCATCATTGTTTTCGCGCTTATTTTCGGAGAAGGGATAAAAGGGCTGGCCTGGGGGATCCTAGTGGGCGGAGTTTTGCAGCTGGCTGTGCAGGTGCCTATCCTTTATCAGAAAGGCTTCCGGCTCAATCTTTTCAAAAGATTTACCCCGTTAGAAATATCAGCTAAACAGGCAGGTATAACAAAATTTCTAACGGGGTTTAAACACCCCGAAGCCCTGCTCATCGGAAAATTAATGCTGCCGCGCCTGGCAAGCTCCTGTATTTACCAGTTGAATAATTTTGTGGATTCCATCTTCGGCTCGCTGGTTTGGATTGTCGGCGAAGGAGGGGTAGCGGTATTATATTTTTCTTACCGCCTGATTCTTTTTCCGCTCGGCATCTTTAGCACCGCGCTTTCCCAGGCAATTTTGCCTACTTTTTCCCTGCAGGCCGCGGGAGATAATTACGATAATTTAAAACGGACGCTTGCCTTTGGCCTGCGCGCCACTTTATTTGTGATGCTTCCGGCCTCAGTGGGGTTTATGGTTTTGTCCTGGCCGGTTATCTGGACGCTCTTTGGCGGCGGCAGGTTTGATTTCTACTCCGCCAGGCTAACCGCGCAGGCGCTTTTTTTCTATAGCATCGGCCTGTGCGCTTACGGCTCCTCCAGGATATTGCAGTCCTGTTTTTTCAGCCTTAAAGATACGGTTACTCCCACCAAGGTGGCGGGGCTGGCTTTATTGCTGAACGTTGTCCTTAATTCTGTCTTGATGTTTCCGATGAAGATTAGCGGCTTGGCCTTGGCGACCTCTATCTCCGGGATAATTTCTTTTTTTGTCCTCTTTTTTATTTTAAAGAAGAGGCTGCATCCTTTTTCTGCCAGGCCTATTTTTAATTCCTTTCTGCGGATACTGGCGGCGAGCCTGGGTATGGGCGCGGTATGTTTTTTCCTGGCGCAAAAAAAGATTATCCCGCTCTCCGGCATCTTGGGCAGGTTCCTTAACCTGGGCCTGGTGATTATTTTAGGGCTTATGGCTTATATTATTTTTTGTTTTATTTTTCGGGTCAGCCAGGTGCGCGAGCTTTGGCAATGGTTGAGCAGGAAGAAGATTTAGTGTTTTTGCGGGTCTTGCACGTTTTTGTCTCTGTCCAAGGTTTCTCGCTAGTCGATTTTTTTAACGCCAATGATCTTTGGCATTTCGGTGGTTGCGTAATTGCGGCTTGGGATTTTTATTGGGGAAGTTAACGGCTGGCTTGTCTTGGGTTTCTCGGGACCGCTCGCCCCGCCCCAGCGTGGCGGGGCTTCGCTCTCATCGGCTGCGTCGCTCTCCCGCAGCCGGGCCGTAGATAAATCCGTTTTTTTAATTAAGGATCCGGCTGCGGGAACCGTGCCCGCTCCTTGCCTTTACGTCCCTCGAAATCCCAGCCAACCAGCCGTGATAACGGCATTAACTTGATATTCCAAAATGGAATTTCAAGAGTAAATAAAAGGGACGGTT
>VGKK01000035.1 GCA_016867095.1 Candidatus Omnitrophota bacterium
AATAATCCTCTTTATCCTGGTTCATAAATATGCGTTTTTTTGCCTCCAGATACTCCCGCATATCTTTGTATCTGTCCAAGTGGTTACGGCTGAAGTTGAGTATCACCGAAATCTTCGGCTTAAAGCCCCGTATCTTTTCTAATTGGAAAGAGCTTACCTCCAGGCAAACAAAATCCTTCTCTCTCAATTTAGAGACTTCGCCGGAAAAGGGATTGCCGATATTGCCGCAGACGATAGCCCTCTCTCCTTTTTTCTCCAGTACCCTGCCGATTAAGGTCGTCACCGTAGTTTTGCCGTTAGTGCCGGTAACCGCGATAATCGTGGCTGGGCATAAAAATGCGGCTATTTCTATTTCGCTGACGGCAGGCACCTTAAATTCCTCGGCCCATTTAACGGCTAAGGCGGTATCCGGCACTCCCGGCGAAACCACCAGCAAATCCTGGCCTTTGACAAATTCGGGAGTATGCCTGCCTAACTCAGACTTAATTTTTTTTGATTTTAATTTCTCCAGGTTCGCGCGCGTCGCCTCGGTGTCGTTATTATCGGTTATACTCACCTGGCTGCCCAAATCAGAGAGCAAATTCGCGCAGGCCAGCCCGCTCCTGGCCAATCCTACAATAGTAATTTTCTTATTTCTGAAATAATCGGTATTTATCATCTAATATTATTGAACTTATCTCAACTTCAAGGTAACCAGGGTAAGCAGGGCCAGCAGGCTGGCAGCAATCCAGAACCTGATAATTACCTTATTTTCCGGCCAACCCAAAAACTGAAAATGATGGTGCAGGGGCGCAATCTTAAATATGCGTTTTTTAGTAAAACGAAAAACGCATACCTGCAAGATTACCGATAAGGCCTCTAAAACGAATATCCCGCCCACAATCACCATCAGCAATTCTTTCTTGATTAAGAGCGCGACTACCCCCAGGGCGCCGCCCAAAGCCAAAGAGCCCACGTCTCCCATAAAAATCGTGGCGGGATAACAATTAAACCACAAAAACCCTAACCCCGCGCCCAGGATACTGGTGCAAAATACCGCTAATTCGCCGCTGCCGGCAATATAAGGCGTCAATAAATAATTACTGAATTTAATGTTACCGGTGATATAGCTCAAGACGGAAAAAGTCAACGCCACCATAATCACAATCCCGATGGCCAAGCCATCCAGCCCATCGGTAAGATTCACGGCATTTGAAGAACCGGTAATGAGCAGGATGACAAAAAGTATATAAAAGACGCCTAACTGCAGAGATACATCTTTTAGGAAAGGTATGTCTAACTTGGTGCTGTTTTGGCGGTCCAATAAGAGGACTGCGCCCAGGATTAATCCTAAAATAATCTGGCTGGTAAATTTCGCCGTGGCGGTCAAGCCCTTGGGCTGGCGCCGGATATGCTTGAGGTAGTCATCCATAAAACCGGTCAGCCCCAGCCAAAGTGTAACCCCTAAGGCAATAATAATATAGCGGTTAAAAATATCCGCCCAGAGCAGCACTGAAGAAAATACCGCTAATAATATCAAGATCCCGCCCATTGTGGGCGTATCCTGCTTCTGGCTATGCAGCTCATACAGCCGCTTGCTGTCTTCCTTTCTGATATTTTCTCCTACTTTAAGCTGCTTCAATATCCTGATGATCAGCGGACCAAAAATAAGGCTGACCAGAAAAGCGGTGAGCGCTGCCATAGCGGCGCGAAAGGTAATATAGCGGAAAAGATTGAAAATAGAAATTACTTCATGCAGGGGATAAAACAAATGGTACAGCATTACTGAATTACTCCCTAATTATTTCTTCCATCTTCATCAGGCGCGAACCCTTAACCAGCACCAGGTCGTCCGGGCCGGCCGATATCTTATTAAAGAGGATATCGCGCGCCTCTTCCGTAGATTCACAGGTAAATATGCTCTCCAGATTAAAACCGCGGGCCTTTGCCTCTGCCGCCGCCAGGCGCGAGAGCCTGCCTACGGCGATAAATACATCGCAGATATCCTTTAACGCGCCTCCCACCTGGCAATGAAATGATTCTTCGTTACTGCCCAGCTCCAGCATATCCCCCATCACAAAGATTTTGCGGCCCCTCGTTTGGAGGTTAGCAAGTGTATCTAATGCCTGCTTTAAAGAAAAGGGGTTACAATTATAAGTATCGTCAATAAACCTGGTCTTTTTTAAAGTCACCAGCTTAAGCCTGCCTGCGGGAAATTCAAAAGTGGCCAGGCGCCCGGCAATATCCTTATATCCCATACCGAAAATTCTGGCTACGGCGATAGCGACCAGGGCATTATAAATATGGTGTTTACCCGGCGTATCCAGGATGAATTTATGCTTTTGGTTTGCTAAAAATTCTATTTTTTTGCGGCGGGCCTTAATCTTTGAGGCAGAAAAATCAGCGGGATTGGCGCTGCCAAAACCCAGAATAAAGGGCTTGTTGTTTTCTAAAAGCACATGCCTTCTTAACAGGGGGTCGTCTGAATTTAAAATAGCCAGGCGGGGTATCCCAAGATTTTTTATTAAGGCGTACTTTTCCTCTAAAACTCCCTCCAAGTCGCGCAGGTACTGCAGGTGCGCGGCCGCGATATTGGTAATGACGGCGATATTAGGCTGGCAAATTTTAGCCAGATAATCAACTTCGCCAAAGTGATTAGTGCCTATCTCTACTACCGCGATATCGTAACCGGCTTGGAGGCCAAGCAGGGTCAGGGCCAGTCCGATCTGATTATTCTTAGTGCCTTCATTTTTAAGGACCTTGAATTTACGAGAAAGCACCCAAGCAATCATTTCCTTGGCCGTGGTCTTCCCGTTGCTGCCGGTAACGGCGATAACCGGAATGGCGAATTTAGCGCGCTGGAACCTGGCCATATCGCCCAGCGCTTTTATTGTGTCCTTTACCTCTATTACAGAAACCTCTCCTCTGTCCTCTGTCCTCTGTTCTCCGTTCTCTTTGATAATACAGCTTGCCCCCTTATTTATCGCCTCCTCAATGAAATCATGGCCGTCAAAATTATCACCCTTTATCGCGATAAAGGCCTCTTTGCCTTTAATAGTCCTTGAATCTATGGAAACGCCTTTGATAATGGCGTTGGCGCTGCCGCTAACCAGATGTCCTGCGGTAGCCTTTAATAATTCATTGACTTTAAACATTCTCTGATCACCTTGCAGTCGTCAAAATGCAGCGTTTTATCTTTTAATACCTGATAATTTTCATGGCCCTTTCCGGCAACCAGGACTATATCTCCCGGCAATGCCCGGCCTAAGGATTCTCTTATTGCCTGGCGGCGTTCGGGAATTATAGAATAATTATCCCGGCTTATTCCCTTTTTAATATCATCAATTATTTTTTGCGGGTCTTCGCTGCGCGGATTATCGCTGGTAAGGATGGCGTAATCGGCCAATTCGGTTACGCAACAACCCATCTTCGGCCTCTTGGTCTGGTCGCGTTCGCCGCCGCAGCCAAAGACCACGATTAACTTGTTCCTGGCCAGCGGCCTTAAGGCGCCAATTACATTTTTTAAGGCATCTTCTGTGTGCGCGTAATCTACGAATACAGAAAAATCCCCTTTAAAATTTATCCTCTCCAGCCTTCCCGGCACCAGGGTAAATTTTTCTATGGCGGATTTTACCGCCGATAAATCAATCCCTTCCTCTAAAGCCCAGGCAGCCGCGGCCAGGATATTATATATATTATATCTTCCGATGAGGCTGGTTTTAAGCCTTATTTTATCTTTTGCGCTAATCAGGCTAAATTCGCTATGCGCTATATCAAAGTTTATGTTGCCGGCGGTCATATCTGCGGGCTGTTCTATGCCATAGCTGACTACTTGGGCAGGGGTCATTGCCTTAAGCCTCCTGCCGTATTCATTATCATTATTAATCACCGCGAAAGAACCGGGGGCCATCCCGCTAAAAAGCCTGGCCTTGGCCTGGAAATAATTTTCCAACGTCTGGTGATAATCCAGGTGGTCTTGGGTTAAATTAGTAAAGACGGCGGAGCTAAACTTGATGCCGGCGGCGCGCTCCTGGTCTAAGGCGTGAGAAGAAACTTCCATGACCGCGTACTTTGCGCCCTCTTTTAACATATCCCTTAACATTGACTGTAATTCTATTGGCCCGGGGGTGGTATTTTTAGAAGGAATGGCCCTGTCTTTAAAACGGTAATTAATCGTGCCGATAACGCCGGCCGTCGCCCCTGCCTCTTTTAAAATCGCCTCTATCAAATAGGTAATGGTGGTCTTGCCGTTGGTGCCGGTAATGCCGGCAACCTTAATTTCTGATGAAGGATATCCGTAAAATTCCGCCGCTAATTTTGCCAGGGCCTTTCGCGCATCCTCAACTTCTATAAAATTAATTTCCTTTGGTGACGTGGTGACGTGGTGACGTGGTGACTGTGTAATTATTACCTTGGCCCCCTTATCTATCGCCTCCGGTATAAACCTATGCCCATCTTCTTTATTGCCTTTTATGGCGATAAAGACAAAATCCTCTTTCACCTCTTGCGAATTGCAGCTTATCCCGCGCACCTGGAAATCTTCCAGCGGTGAATGGCTGCGATAACTACCGATTGCCTTAAGGAGTTGTCCTAGTTTCATTTAAAGCCGCAATTTCATCCGGCGATTTTTTCATCTTAAGGTACCTTAAGACGTCGCCGGCTATATTTTTAAATACAGGCGCAGCTACTACTCCGCCAAAATAATAAGGCCGCGGTTCATCTACCACCACGGCAATCGCAATTAAGGGGTCATCCACCGGCGCAAAACCGATAAAGGAAGCCATAAACTTGCTATGCGAATAAGTCCCGTTCGGCTCTATTTTCTGCGCTGTCCCGGTTTTACCTGCCACGGCAAAACCTTCTACCTTAGCCATCTTTCCGGTGCCTCTTTCTACCACGCCGGCCAACACGTCCTTGGCGCGCGCGGCAGTATCTAAAGAGACGGCCTTGCGGATCATCGTAGGCGAAAATTTCTTGATTGTCTCGCCGTACTTATCCCTGATTTCGCTGATGACATAAGGCCTCATCAACTGGCCGCCGTTTGCGATTACCGATATGGCGCTGACCAATTGCAGCGCGGTTACGCCTACCTCTTGGCCTATCGGTATGGCCGTGATGGAAATCTTAGACCAGAGCCTCGGCTCCTTGATGGAGCCGGGGATTTCTCCGGCCAGGTCAATTCCTAATTTAGAGCCGAAGCCAAAGAGCTTGATGTAACGGTAAACCGTCTCATTGCCTAAAATCTGCGCCACCTTGGTAGTGCCGATATTACTAGACTGCTCAATTACCTCCCTGAAAGTAAGCCAGCCATGCGACTGGTGGTCATGCAGGATATGATTGGCCACCTGATAAGCCCCATTTTCGCAGAAAAACCTGTCCTGCTCAACTACTTTCTTTTCCTCCAAGGCGGCGGATAAAGTCACAATCTTAAATATTGAACCTGGCTCAAGTAAATCGCAGATGGCGCGGTTGCGGATCCTGTTTTTATCCACATTGGCGTATTCATTCAAGTCAAAGGTGGGGCGGTTGGCCAGGGCCAAAATCGCGCCGGTATGCGGGTCCATCACGACAATACTGGCGCCTTTGGCATGATAAGTCCTAAAGGCCTTGTCCAGCTCCCTTTCGGCAATATACTGAATTACCTCATCAATAGTCAGTATTAAATCATAACCATCGCGCGCCAATAATACCTTTTCCTGGAGTTCCAGTTTATTCTGGCGCGCGTCCCTTAAAAATAAGGCATAGCCGCTTTCCCCTTTAAGATATTTATTATACTGCAGCTCAATGCCTTCCAGCCCCGTATTATCCAGGCCGGCAAAACCGATTACCTGGCTGGCGAGGTATCCGTTAGGATAGCAACGCTTGCTCTCTTTGATAAAATCAATGCCTTTTATCTTCAGGTCTTTTATCTGCGCGGCCTGCCTGGGGCTAATCTTGCGGCTAATCCAGACAAAAGATTTCTTGCGATACAACCTGTCCTTCAAGTAGGCGTAATTTAAATTTAAGATAGGCGCCAGTTTTCTGATAATAGCTTCTTTTTGTTTATCGGGGATATCTTTAGGGCAGGCAAAGACTGAATCTACGGCTATATTCGCGGCCTGGGGCTTTAGGTTGGCATCATAGATAGCCCCCCGGCGGGGCTCTAATTCCACAAACAGGCTGTGCTGTCTCTTGGCGAGGCCGGCTAAATAATTTGAACGGAAAAATTGGATAAATAACAGGCGGGCGATGCAAAGGATTAAAAAAAGGACAAAAAACAGAAACACCGCATCAACTTTGCGGCGATAATTGCTTATATACACAATTAATCAGGGATATACACGGATTTCCTACAGCTGCTTTGTAAAGTAATCTTATCCGTGTTAAGGATTGATAGTTTTTGCCTCGGCCTGTCTCTTGATGCCAAATAGGCGGGCTACTATATTATTCCTGTTAGCAGTAGGCCCTTGCTGCGCCTTTTGCCTTAAGTTTTGCTGCCGGCTCTCCAGTCTTACTAATCGGTAAGCATCAGGCATTTGAAAACCAGATGCCTTGGAGACCCGATCGCCAATACTTACCAAAGAGATGCCTTTTTCTAAATTATATCTCAAAAAACTGTTTTTATCAAGCAAATCCTCAAAGGCCGCTCTTTGTTTCTGGCCGACATAGGCGAGGCGTAAAATCTCTGATTGCTGATAAACATAAAGGCAGGATAAAAAGGTAATGGCACCGATGATAGATAAGAATTTAGATAATCTCATTTTTTAGAGCCTTTGCGCAACCCTCAGCTTGGCGCTGCGGCTGAGGGGATTGGTTTTTACTTCCGCGAAATTAGGCGCCAGCGGCTTAGGCGTAATGAGCTCTGTTTTCTGCTCTTGCGCCATCCTGCGGAAATTTAATTTTACTATCCGGTCTTCCAACGAATGAAAAGAAAGCACACAAATCCGCGCCTGCCGGTTAAGGCACTCAACGGCCTTATTTATCGCTTTCTCCAGGGTCTCTAATTCTCTGTTCACGGCAATGCGGATGCCTAAAAAAGTCCTGGTTGCCGGGTGAATATGATAATATCTATACCTGTACCGCTGCGGCACGGCGCGCACGACAATATTGGCCAGCTGCGCGGTAGTCGCGATCGGCTGGCTTTGTCTTTCTTCCACTAAAAGATGGGCAATGCGGTTATGCCATCTTTCCTGGCCAAAGTTCCAAAGTAACGCCGAGATTTCCTCTTCGTTAAGGTTATTTACCAGGTCATACGCGGAAATATAACTATTCCTGTCCAGGCGCATGTCTAACGGGCCTTCCCGCTGGAAACTAAACCCCCGGTTCGGGTCCCCCAGCTGAAAAGAAGAAATCCCTAAATCAAAAACTATGCCGTCTATCTTTTTAATTTTTAATCCTGCCAAGATACTATCTATGTCGCAAAAATTTCCGTAGATAAACTGGCAGGCATCGCCATATTGGCGCAATTCTTCCTTGGCGACAGCTAACGATTCCTGGTCGCGGTCAATACCGATTAGCCGGCCGCCCGGCATAATCTTCTCTATTATCTGCCTGCTATGCCCGCCGGTGCCGACAGTGGCATCAACTATAGTTTTGCCCGGGCTTAAATTCAAATAATCTATAATTTCCGTAACCATTACGGGGGTATGCAACTGGTGTCCCACTTTAAAAATCCCGTTCTATATTATTATGCGTCCATTAACTTTTCGGCGATTTCTTCAAAAGATGGACGCGAAGTTCCATAAAACTCATGCCACTTGTCTTTCGCCCAAATCTCAACGCGGTTAGAAACGCCGACGATAACCACTTCCCTTTTTATCTCGGCAAAATCCTTCAGGTACTGCGGCAATAAAATCCTTCCCTGCTTATCCGGCAAAACCTCTCCCGCACCGGAAAAATACAGGCGGTTAAACCTGCGCGCCTCGGCCTTAGTAAAAGATATGGCCTTAAACTTGGCTTCCTGCGAACGCCATTCTTCTTCCGCAAACATAAAAAGACATTTATCCAGGCCGCGGGTAACAAAAAATTTTTCAATAAAATTGGCCTTGGCTACTTCGCGAAACTTGGCAGGCAATATGAGGCGACCCTTACGGTCTATGGAATGTAAATATTCGCCGTAAAACATAAATGAACAGACAACTTACGGAGCACCGATTTACGTCTTGCGACGTAAGTTGCAGCCCGTAGGGCGTCTGTGAATTTACCCAGCACTAATTTTATGCAACGCTGAAAACTACCTCATAGGAGTTGTATCGACAACCTCTATCAAATAGAAATAAAGCTTTTGAAAAATTAGTGCTGGGTGGTTTCGGCCAAACAACTTATGTTCGCTTGCCGCACAAGCGGCACACCGGCTGTTCCGATACAGCCGGGTGTTCACTCCATAAGTTGTGGCCTCAACCACTTTACTCCACTTTTAACCACTTTGTAGCCCAAGTATAGATAAAAACGCCCCCCTTGTCAAGATAAAAATTTTCCTAACTGGCTAAAATACAAGGAGTAGTGGTATAAACAAGATATATAGGGCAGCTATTGTGGTGGTTTTAAAGGCGGGAAAATAAGCGTTTGGCGAAAACTATATCTTTTTTGACTTGCCTAGTTAAGGCACAAGAAGAAGCGAATTTTTTCTGGCCCCTTATTCTTTTGATAAACTGAATCTCCAGGTACCGGCCGTAGATATTTTTTCTAAAATTAAAAATGTGCGCTTCAATATATTTCTTTTGCTGCGCCGTAAATGTCGGCTTGGTTCCGATACTGCATACCCCGGGAAATTTCTGCTTGTTATAAATAATCTTTACCGCGTATATTCCGTCTTGGGGGATAACCTCGTGGTGCGGATTGATATTTGCCGTGGGAAAACCTAATCTTGCGCCCAAAGAACTCCCCTTAATCACCGTGCCGAGAATGCTTACCGGCCGGCCCAGCAATGCCCCGGCCCTGGCAATATCTCCCCTCTTAATCATGGCGCGGATGTAGGTGCTGCTGATGGGCTTATTCTTTGTCTTAAGCATACTGAATAACTTTAATTTAAAATTATAAAGGCGGGAAAATTTTTTCAGAGTTTGGCGTCCGCCGCGGGCATTTCTCCCGAACCGGAAATTCCTGCCCACAAATATATAGCGCGCCTTAATCTTTCCCGCTAAAACGCGCTTAATAAAATCTTCCGCAGAAAGCCGGGCAAACTTCTGATTAAAATTGATGACAACGCAAACATCTATGCCCAGCCCCGCGATTAATCTTAGGCGGTGTTCCAGGGAATAGAGGCTTTCTTTTTTTTGCGGATGCGGCCAGAAAGTCAAAACTACGCTGGTGCCTCCAATAGCGCGCGCCTTCCTGGCTGCCGCCTGCAATATCTGGCGATGCCCCAAATGCAGCCCGTCAAATACCCCCATCGCCACCACCGGCTTCTTAAATCCCCTAATCCTGTTAATTCCGTAGATAACTTTCATCATATCAGTTAATGCCCCTGTCGGCTTTCTCGCTAGTTCGATTTTACCCTTCGGGCCGCAAAAGGTCTTTCGCAGCTCAAGCTGCTTTTGCTAAAATCGAACATTCGCTCGAAATCCGCCAGCGGCATTTTCAAGTCCGCCTCGCCACCCATTAGCGATATTTACTGTATCAAAAAGTGGAGATTTTGCCTAATGTAACCTCATGGAGCATCTTGCTGCAGTAGAAACTATTTAGCGGGTTCGGGCAAGCCTAAAAAGCCCAATGGTAATTCATAAAAGAAATAATAACAGTCTACCGACTTAACATATTCTAGCACGTCTTGATATTCTTCTTTTTTAAACCAGTCGTTTAAAATATAGACATATTTCACTGAAATCCCTAAGGGCGCAAGGAGCCTCTGATATTGCTTATTTTTAAAATCACACGTCTGCAGTTTTTCGTCAACAGATCCGGTTACCGCCTGAAATTTAATTTCAATAATATAAAGCGTCTTATCTTTGATGATAAAAATTGCGTCATCTGGTATTAACTTCTTGGAAATAATTTCTGAATAATCGATATTATTGGGTTCGAGTAGATTCTTATAAAGTTTATGTTTTTGGTATAATTCCGCAACCTTATCATTTTTAAAATAAACGTTATCATCAATTATCTTATACCCCGATAGAGAGTTAAAAGCATTCTTTAAGGTAATCCTCGATTCAAATCTTAAGCCAGACGCTGTAGTTTTAGCTCCCCCCTTACCGCCTCTAATCATTATTTCTCTCCCGGAACGCGTCTTTAAGCCTTTTAAGGAAA
>VGKK01000036.1 GCA_016867095.1 Candidatus Omnitrophota bacterium
GGTGATAAATCAACAAGAATTTTAACGCAACGCATTGTGTTTACGTAAGTTACGAAAATTCACGAGTTACATAAAAACAGTTTTTGAAAATAATCTCAAGGGAAAATATTTTTTGACAAAGTACTGTAAAAACTTAAAAACATTGAGTTTTGTTTAGGCTAAGATAGAATTAGCTAATGGAGGAGGAAATGCAAGGTAAGCCTTTTATAACCGTCATCAATCCGGTGCGTAATACCCAAAGGACCCTGGCAAGGTGCCTGGAGTCATTAGTGGTCCTGGATTATCCGATGGAGAATCTGGAATTCATCTTTGCCGACGGCGGCTCAACCGATGCCACCGTCTCTATTATCAAGGAATGGCAAAAGAGGTATCCGCAGATAAAGTTGGTAGAAGTGGCTAACTGCAAATCGCCCGGCCAGGCGCGCAACGCCGCCCTGGCAATAGCCCGCGGCGATTACATCGCCTTTACCGACGGCGATTGCTATGTGCGCAAGGACTGGGTGAATAAAATTTTAGAGCCGTTTTTAAAGGATTCCACCATCGGGATGGTGGGCGGAGAAATCCATACCATGCGCACCGACCATAACAATACCGAGATTTACTGTGAGCAGACCAAGTTCCTGTCGGTCGCCGGCCGCTGTAATTTAACCAGCGAAGGCTATTACCCGACGATAAAAAAAGACCTGCCGCATGAAGTAAACGGCAATATCCATTCGCCGTTTTTTGCCACCGCCAACGCCGCGGTCAGTAAAAAGGCGGCGGACGCCATCGGCAGGGAATTCTGGCATGAGATTACCAATGAGGACGTGGATTTCTCCATCCGGATCCTGAAGGCCGGTTATAAATTATATTATAAGCCCGACGCGGTGGTGGAGCATATGCACCGGATGAGCCTGGCGGATTATTCCAAGCAGCTCTTCGGCTACGGCTTTGGCCATCCCTTGCCGGTAAAGGCGCACGCCAAAAAGGTCTTCGAGATCTGCCTGCAGTATTTCAGCTATATCTACATACCGGTCCCGTTCTTTTTTAAAGGCGTATTATATATCGGGAATTTCCACCTGATGCATATCTTTGGACTGGTTTCTTTAATCCAGTTGGCCCTGGGCAGGAGCGCTTTAATTTCCGGGATACTTTTTGCTCTATTTACGCTCTTATATTTTTGGCCGGTGTTAAAAATTAAACCCCGCGGCAAATTTTTAATCTGGGCCAAAATCAGGTATCTTTCCAACTGGGCGTTAATGCGCGGCGGTTTCAAAGGCATGCGCGCCTGGAAAGTATTCTATATTGAGTCTAGTTGGTAAATGAGGCCACAACTTAGCGAGCAATAAGCGAAACTAAGTTGTTTGGCCGAATTTATCCCGCCGAGTGCTGCAAAATTGTCGTAGAGAATTTTGCAGCATTTTACGAGGCGGGATTACGGAATTAACTTATGAAATTATATAAAGCAAGGGCGCTTTTTTTTATGAGCGCCCTTTTTTTAGTTTGCCATTACGCTAGGGCATTTGCCGCGCCAGCGCAAAAGGCCAGGCCAGAAGTACTAATGTGGCTGGTCGGATCAGAAAGCCAGGCCAAGGCCGTCCAGGAATTAGGTAATGAGTTTTTTAAAGATAAAGACACATCTTTCAGGTGTGAAGCTATCTCCTGGGCAGATGCCCATACCAAATACCTGACTTCTATCGCCGGAGGCGTTACCCCTGATATCGGCACAATGGGGTTGACCTGGGGCACGGAGTTTGGCTACCTCGGGGCAATGGTAGATTTAGCTAAGGAATTTCCGCAGGATATAAAGACAATTAAGGAGGGGATTTTTAGCGGCCTGTGGAATTCCGTGGAATATAAGGCAATGGTCTATGGCATCCCTTTTGACCTCAGCGTTCAGCTCATTTTTTACCGCAATGATATTCTCGCCCGGCCGCCGGCAACCTGGCAGGAGCTGGAAGAAACACTTTTAAATTTAAAGAAACAGGGCAAAGGCATGCTCTTTGACTGGGGTTCAATGAGCTGGATTGGATTTGCGCCATATTTGTGGCAGGCAGGAGGCGATTTTTATAACGCCGCAGGCACACAGGCCAGCCTGGATTCAGAAAGCGCGCTGGCCGCGCTTAAATTCTTTGGCCGCCTCTATACTGAACTGGGCGTGCCCAAGGCCCAGATTCCTTTAGAACAGGGCCTGCGCACCGGAGATTTTCCCATAGCGGTTTCCGGAAACTGGAAGATTGATACCCTGCGCTTATTCGCGCCGGAAATAGAGGGTAAGTGGTCAATCAGCCTGATGCCCGCGGGCCCGGCGGGAAAACGCACCGCCTTTCTGGGCGGACGGATTATCGGGATATTCAATAAATCAAAACACAAAAAAGAGGCCTGGGAATTTATTAAATTTTTGTTCCAGCCGCAAACGCAGGCAAAATTGTATGAGGCTTCCCGCGTTGCCGAAGATTCCTACCTGCCTACCGTTATAGCCGCCTGGGATATCCTGCCGCTGCCGGCAGATTTAAAAGCAGTATTAAAGGCCCAGGCCGAGGACGGCAAGGGCCCTGCGGCAGTGCGCGGGTGGGATGAAAGCACGCGCTTTATTGAAGACGCTATTCAACGCGTCATCCTGCAACAGGCAGACCCTGGCGCCGAGCTTTCCCGGTTAAATCAGCAAATGAATAAGGAGATTAAGTAAATTAAGGCAAAAACAATATGCACAAAAACAATATGCACTTGACAAAATCCGAGAAAGGGTGTATATAAATTATAGACAATTAAGCAATTAAGGGTGGTATGTTTGAAGGGGGAACTGCCACGTCTCGCCAGGGAGCATGGCGAAAAAATAATTAAAACCTTCGCTATCAATGGCGAAGGTTTTTTTGTGAATACCAAAATGGCGATATCTCCGGTTATTGAATTAGCCCAACAAATCGATGTTGTTCCAAGACATAGAGGAAGGTTGGAGAGAAAAAATACTCTGCAACATGAGGAGTTATTTTATTTCTCTGCGGCTCAGCGCAAAAGGTTCTTTTTAGATAAATTAGCAAGCCCAAGCGAAAAAAATAAATATAAACGATACATAGGGACCCCTATACGCTATGCAGGAGGAAAGAGTCTTGCTGTCGGATTGATAGTTGAGCTCATCCCGGATAATACTAAGCGGTTAGTTTCACCTTTTTTGGGCGGCGGATCGGTTGAGGTGGCATGCGCCGTTGATTTAGGTCTACCCGTATTCGCTTACGATATATTTGATATTTTGGTCAATTATTGGAATATCCAACTAAAGATGCCCCAAGAATTGTATCATAAGTTAGCTTCTTTGAAGCCGACAAAAGACGAATATGATTTTGTCAAAGCCGAATTGAAATCTCATTGGAAGAAAGAAAAAAGCTTATCCCCGCTTAATCTGGCAGCCAGTTTTTACTTTAATTATAATCTTTCTTATGGCCCGGGATTTTTGGGTTGGATGTCAAAAATTTATGAAGATAAAGAAAGATACAAATTAATGATACAAAAAGTAAGAAATTTTAAGGCTGAAAATATGCAGGTTGAGTGTGATACCTTTGAAAATGTTATTCCGAGATTTAAAAATGATTTTTTATATTGTGATCCACCGTATTATTTGGGTGGCGATAGCAAGATGTTTCGTGGTATTTATCCTCAACGTAACTTTCCAATTCACCATAATAATTTTAACCATGAAAAATTGCGCGACTTATTACTAAAGCACAAAGGCGGTTTTATCTTGTCTTATAATGACTGCTCAACAATAAGAGAATGGTATTCCGGCTGCAGGATTATCAACGTGTCTTGGCAATACACAATGGGTCAGGGGGAAACGAGGATCGGCTTAAATCGCAAAAATGAAAATAGAAACCATATCAAAAGTTCTCATGAGATTTTAGTCGTAAGATATGTATAAGAAAAAGGCAATGACATCTGAGAAGGCAAGCTACGTTAGGAGGCGGGGGCACTTGGATGCCAAGGACTTTGCTAAATCTATAGGGCTTGATGATGATTATTTGAATGACCCGAAAGCTAAGAAAGACGTGATTGACAAAAGCGGAGATTCCTATTCCGTTAAAAGCGGAGAAAAGAAATGGCAGATTTTTTTATACAGCGAGAGGAGATTCCGGAGAGATTATTCATTTATGGCAATGAATGGGGTCGGCCAGTTATTGCTAAAATGCATACAATGTTTTCCCGGTTCGTTTAGAAAATATTCAGAGCATAAGAAATTATATAAAAATAACTTGCAGCAGCCGATGATTAAATTATGTAATAAGTTAAGAGATAAAAAGAGGCTTGCCGCTTTTATTGATAAAGCAATGTTTAATAGTGGAGAAGTAAATTATTTAGCTATAAAGCACGAGAACAAATTTCACATTTTTTGGTCAAGGGATGTCATAGGTATTTTATCAGATAACCTGCGTGCTGAGAACTCTCAGGCTAGAACCACAAAACAAAACCCGAATCAAAAAGTGGTTTTTAAAATTGATAAAACGTATGGCGAAATTGAAATGAGGAACGACAGCGAAATTCATTATCGAGAAGTCAAGTTTTGGTTGAATAAAAAACTAGTTGTTAACCTGCTTTTAGGGAAAATAAAGAAGGTTTATAACTATAGCGATAATGTCTTAGTTTATGGGGAAGCTATTAAAAGATTTGGTAGATGGAAAGAATAACATGAGGAAGTTACCACTGCGAGGAAACGCTGCAGATTACTTCTTTTGCCGCGGAAGTGTTCCTACCGTAAAAGGTGTTCCCGTAAGCGAATTCTATATTCAGTAAATCACTTATTTTAAATATCGGCCCCACGGTATATTTCATCCAGTCTTCATTGTCTCCTGTAGGGGCCAAGCCTTCGCTGCAATCAAGAGTGGTTTTCAACACTAACCAGTTAAAGGGGTTATATCCAAATTCAAAGAAATAGGGTATCTCATCGGAAGGTTCCTGGTTGCGGATGCGGTAGCCGGTTTCAAATTTGGTATAACCGGGCAGCTTTGGCCAGATCTGGGCAGTAAGGATTTTAAATTCCTCGTCAATTTGATGTTTGCCTAAAGCCGGGACCGCCTCTTCGCTGTAATCAAAGGGAAATTTTACCCTTGCCTGCAAAGTGCAGATGAAGGGCTCGGTAAAGAGGTTGTATTTTACCCCCGGCCACATTTCCACAAATCCCTTTCTGGTGCAGCTTTTAAAACTGTCTTTCCAGTGCGCTTCTTTGGCCACGGTAGCCAGCATCAGGCCAAACCTGTCAGTCAGGCCGTATTCCAGTTTTAATTCTGTCCGGATTTCGTTTCCCTTGCCGTCGTAGTCCCATCTTCTTTTCTTGCCCTTGCCGGTAAACTGATGGTTGTGCCAGTAATATTTGGTGTAGAGCTCGGCGTACTTTTGGCCCTTTTTTAAGGTCCAGGCGCCTTTGCCGACTGGCGGAGCCAGGGCTTCTTCCTCGGCGGATAGAGCGACGGGTTCGGTTTCTTTGGCCGGCGGTCCGGCTTCTGGCTCAGGGGGCACTTCTTGCGCCTGGAGATTTATTTTTTCCTCAGCTTTTTGGAAGGCAAGAAGCATAACCTCGTCTCTTTTCGCGGCCACATCTTTTTTCAAGGCCCCATCTTTTTTCGGGGCAAGCTGGCGTTCGCAGGAGTCAAGCAGCGCCTGCGCCTCTTCGTGCTGCGGGTTTATCATCAGGCATTTCTGCAATTCGTGCCTGGCGTCAGCATAATCCTTTTTCTCCATCAAGGTTTGCCCGTAAAGAAAGAGCGCCTCTGAAGATAAGGCATGTTCTTCTGCCAAGGCAGGCAGGTAAACCAAGAGGCTGAGTAATATAGCTATGGCGAAAATCCGGGATTTCTTCATTTTTCTCCTTAGTATCTTATTCTAACAGAATTATTTTTAAAATCAATACATTTTTTCTTAAAAACGCTTGACTTATCCCGTATTTGTAGTATAAGATAAAATAATCTGATTATAACTTAATAAAGAGGGACGAACCTTATGCGGCCCATAGACTTTGAGAAAGAGACGTTCAGCGAAAAAGAAAAGCGCAATATAGAGATATTGGAGATTTTGAGAAGGCGCGGGCCAATCAGCCGGCCGGAAATTTCCAAGGAAACAGGCATAAATGTAGTAACTATCTCCAGTTATATTGATAACCTCATCAGGCAGAATGTTGTGCACGAAAAGGAATTGGATGTTTCCGAGGGCGGCAGGAGGCCGGGGCTCCTGGATTTAAACCCCCAAGGCGCTTATGTCGTCGGCGTAGGCTTAAATTTATTGAATATGGTAGGGGTGTTGATAGACTTAAAAGGAAATATTATTTTTAAAACCCAGACAGAGCGTAAGGGTGCTTCCGTGGAAGAAGTTGTGGAGTGCCTCCTTGAAATAATGCGCCAGATTGTCAAGCGCTCCAAGGGATATAATATACAGGGAGTCGGCGTCGGTATGGCCGGCGTGATTAATAAGGCCGAAGGTTCGGTCTGCTGGCCGGAAAGAATCAGCCCCAACCTGACCAACTACGCCTCGGTGAATATCCAGTTTAAGGACTTGATTGAGAAGGAATTTGATTTGCCGGCTATTATTGAAAATGACGCTACGGCGGCCTGTTTCGGGGAACACTGGTTGCGACTGGAGCCGGATTTTAAGAATGTCCTTTTTATGTTTTCCGGAGTCGGCGTAGGCCTGGTCATTAACGGCCAGGTTTACACGGGCAGCCAGGGCTGCGCAGGCGAACCTTCCATAAATAATTATAACGAAGATAAACTCTTTAACTGCGCGATGGGCAACCCCTGTTTTTTAAAGCGCTGGGATACGGATTTAGGCATTGTTGAAGATGTGAAATCAAGATTAGCCAGGGATAAGGCGGCGGCGGAAAGATTTACCGAGCTGACCGCGCATAACGTGGAAAATATTGATTTACGCTCCGTATTGACGGCGGCAAGGGCCAAGCACGAAGCCAGCGCCGTTGCCTTAAGCGTGGCGGCGAAAAGATTAGGGGTAAAGATCGCGTATCTGGTGAATTTATTTAACCCGCAGATTGTGATTATCGGCGGCGGCTTGGAAGAGGCGGGCGAGGAATTTTTAAATAAAGTGGCCTCCACCATAAAGGAATGGGCTTTTAGAGAGGCGGTTGACGAATTAAAGATTACTTATTCCCAGTTAAGAGAAAATGCCGTGGCTTTAGGCGCTGGGAGCCTGGTGATGCAGAAACTATTCGCGCAATTATGGCAGGAAAAATAAAGGAGGACTGATGGATAATAGGGTAAAGGTTATTCTCTTCGGTCTCATCGCAATATTAGGCGCCAGTCTTTATATCGCTTTTCAGAACTATAGCGCGAAGGAAATCCTGCAAAAGGAAAAAGAAAGATTAGTTGAGGAGAATGCCTCGTTGACAGGCCGGGTGAATAAGCTTGAGGATACCTTGCGCGATAATGAAGGCAGGGTCGGCTCGTTAAGCGGCCAGTTAGACAGGGTTTCCCAGGAAAACGCCGATCTTAAGAAAAAATATGATTTAGCCAAAAAAAGCCAGGAAGAACTGGAGGAAAAGTTAAAGGCACGGCAGGCCGAGGCGCAGCCGTCAGCGCCGCCAACTACGGACGCTTACTGGGCGGGGATTTTAAAGGCAAAGACAGATTTGGAATTACAGCTGGGCAATATCCGCGGCGACTTGAAATCCGTGCAGGCAAATAATGAGCAATTGTTAAGGGACAAAAGCACGTTAGAATTAGATATGGGTAACCTGACGCGCGATAACGAAGACTTAAAGCGGCAGCTGGAATATAAGCAAAGAGTAATGGACGGCATTGCCCAGGAATTAGTCGTGGAAAAGAACGATAAAGTTAAGATTCAGAGCAGCCTCAAGCTGCTGAAAAATGAAAACGCGCTTTTGACCCGGCAATTAAAGAGCCTGAATAGCCGCAGGACTGAATTGGAGAAAAAGTTCCAGGAAGTCCAGAAAGACCGGGCCGGCCTGGAACGCCGTATCGGCGATGTAGAGACAATGTTAACCGATAAAATCAGCAAGATAAACGAGCTCAAGGAGCAATTAGACGCGATAAGGGACAGAAGGACAACCGCAGTAATGCCGCAGGAAAAAGAATCCGTGGAGCTTCCGCCTATTGTAGTGCGGCCCCAGGCTGGGGATGCGGTTACATCAGAGGCGCAAATAGCCTCGCCCCTCGCAGGCAAAGTATTAGCCATAAATAAAGATAATAATTTTGTGATTATTGATTTGGGCGAGGATAGAGGGTTAACGGTCGGCAGCGCTTTTAAGGTATATGAAGACGGCGAACCCATCGCCAATATTGAGGCTATCCAGGTCAGAAAGAGCATTGCCGCCTGCGATATTAAGAAACAGACCAAGCCCATTAGCGTCGGAGATATAGTAAAATAAGTCAAAAGGCAAAAGTAAAAAGTTAAAATTTAAAAACTTTTGAATTTTGCCTTGAACTTTTGAGATTTGACTTTTGAGCACGACTTTGTTAAAAATTAGTTATAGCAAGCATTCTTGAAGCGCTGTGATTTTATAGAAGCAAAGTGGTCTGTGCATAGTAAATCGTTCTTTCTCAATGCGGCATAGGAAGAGAATTCAATAAGCATAAGGAGACTGCGCTTGTACTCATTGCAAGAGGATGTTTTGACAGAAATAATCTTGTGGAGATAAGCATTCTGTTTTACCCAGAAGATAAGCGTCCAGACTAAAAGAGAGAGCATCCAGTAGCGCATAATCTTCTCTTTGTGCCTGACCTGGTAATGGTCAAAATAGAAGGAATCCTTGAGCTCCTGGAAGGCCTGTTCAATTCCCCAACGCAAGCGATATAAGGCGCAAGCCTTTTTATGATCAAGCGCAAGATTGTTGGTAATAAGGATATGGCAGTCTTTGTCATCTTCTTCTGACCATTTACCTAGAATACAGAAGGCCTTGAGTTTAACCTGAGTATCTTTGACCTTAACATTGAGCGTATAGACAGGGACGAGCTTACCGTTATAGTTGATCATACGTGTTTTGTGCCAGAGATATTTTTTGACAAGCTTAACTAACTCATCAGCTCTGAGCCAGGCTTTATTTTTTAACACGGGATGCTCGATAAAGAGACGTCGGTCGGATTTGACCTCAGAAATAAACTTTTTGCCTAAATCATCTATAAAGTCAATCATATCGCATGAAGCATACCAAGAGTCAAATACGATATGAGAGAAGGGGATACCGGTGATAACCGTTTCTTCAATAAGCTCTTTGGCAAAATCAAGTTTTGATTTAAAGTCAGGGTCGTTTTTTCGGCAGATAAATTCCGCCTCTGGCTTATAGAATCGTAGATTCAGCGGAATGTGTTTTGCGGCATTTGCATAGCAGCTGACTACCGCGACATTGCAATAGGCTTCATGTTTTACTGATGGGCAGTACTGGTATGAAACGCCCTCGGTTTTCTTGGCGTAAGGCTTGAGAGAACCGGTATCGTCAATGGCCAGGACACCATCTTTAGAAAATCCGGTTGTCCTTTGCTTGCGTAATAAGTTTATTCGTGCTGCATTAACAGATGCGTAATTCCACTTAGCTTCCGCCAGAAAATATTGCAGCGCCTGGTAATTGATAGGCAGTTCTTTGGAAAGAGAAGACAGGTTTAGCCGCTTATAATCCTTGAGCATTGCGTAGGGAAGCATAGCAAATGCGCGGAATTGTGTATTGCTGAAGTTCTCTTTGAAATTTTCGCAGAACCTGTTTATAATACTGACGTTTACGTTAAAAAGACTCATCCTTTGTCCTCCTGTAGGTTAGTTGTTGTTGCCGCAACACACATATTTTACAGGGTTTTACGAGGATGAGTCAAGTAAAATTTTGCTGCAAAGCATTGAAATATCGTAAGTTATGTAAAACGCAAACTTACGAAAAAATAATTTTGAAAAAAAGTTAAAATTTAACAAAGTGGTGTTTGGATGTCAAACGATAATACTGTGTAATGTGTAAAGTGTAAAGTGTAACGTGTAATGTGGGTGTAAGGTAAAAGAATGTGTAATGGAAAAAAAGACTAAGTATTTCCATTACACATAGAACCATTACACCAGCGTTACACATTACACATTTAACATTACACAAAAGATATCTCGGCATTATATTA